>CBINPH010000127.1:0-8468 GCA_966252445.1 uncultured Chitinophagaceae bacterium
AGGACCAGGCCGGCCGGGAAGAAATCAAGTTTCCCGTGCAGATACGCTGGGGAGATACGGGGTATCTGGGGCTCTATCATATCCCGCTGGTTGCCGGGCGGAACGTACGCCAGAGCGATACCATCAGGGAGTTCATCATCAATGAGACCTATGCCCGCATGCTGGGCTTCCCACATCCGGAGGATGCTTTGGGACAGTCGCTTCGTTTCAACCAGCGTGATGTTCCCATCGTCGGCGTCATGCGGGACTTTCATGAGCAGTCCCTGCACAACACTATAGGGCCGATGGTATTCAGCTGCTTCAACCAGAGAAGCTCCATGCTCCACGTGGCCCTGCGGCCCCAGCAGCAGAGCGCTGTACCCTGGTCGGCAACGATTGCCCAACTGGCCGACAACTATAAACACATATACCCGGAAAGCGACTTCAGCTTCAGCTTTTACGACGAGACCATTGCCCGGTTTTATGCCCAGGAGCAGCGGATGTCGACGTTGCTGGAATGGGCTACGGGGCTCGCTATTTTCATCAGTTGCCTGGGTCTGCTGGGCCTCGCGACATTCATTGCTGAATCGCGGACCAGGGAAATCGGCATACGCAAGCTCCTGGGCGCCTCTGTGTCCCGCATCGTCGCCCTGCTGTCCAAGGATTTTCTGGTCATCGCAGGACTAGCCTTCCTCATCGCCGTACCGGCGGGATGGTGGGCAACCCATCGCTGGCTGGAAGGTTTTGCCTATAAAGCGACCCTGAGCTGGTGGCTGTTCGCCCTGAGCGGGCTGACCATGATGCTGGTCACTGCAGCCACGTTGGGCCTGCAGACCATAAAGGCCGCTTCTGCCAATCCGGTAAAGAGCCTGCGGACAGCGTGATGATGAACAAAACACGAAAAGCATGAATATTCATACCCTCAGGATTATCTGGCGCCGGCTGATCAGCCAACAGATAAACAACCTCGTCAACATGGCCGGGTTAGCCAGGGGAATGACAGGCTTTATCCTGGCTTTGCTGTACCTGCAGGACCAGCTCAGTTATGATACATGGGACCCTTCCCTGAACCAAGTATACCTGATATCCATGCAACAGGGCTCAGACATCCGACCGCTGACGCCGGCACCCTTAGCCGGGGCCATCAGGCAGCACTACCCGGCTGCCGCCTCCGCCACCGCGGCCATGTTCAGCGGAGACTTTGAGGTACTGCTGGCTGCCGGCGTGGAGGCAACTCCTCTGCAACCGCTTCGACCCTTACGATATGGTAATCACCGGACGCCCGTCATCAAGTCCTTCGGCAGGGCCGACGCCACCGGGCAGAACCGGCCCATGAGGATCGAATAAACCAGGGAGATGACGGCAAGGATAAAAAAAGAAATATTTATACGGCAGTGTCTGCCTTCCCGAGGCGCGGAGAGGCATCACCGGCAGGCAGCCAACCGGCAAAATGTACATAAACAGCAAGGGCCATGATCAAAAACTATCTGAAGACAGCCTGGCGCAACCTCAAAGCCAGCAAATTCTACACCCTGATCAATATGAGCGGGTTGGCCATCGGCCTGGCTACGGCCATCATGCTGCTGCTCTGGGTTAGGCATGAGCTCAGCTATGACCGTTTTCATCAGGATTACAGGAATATCTATCTGCTCAGCGCCCATTTTATGTCCGGTGACAAAGAGACATCATGGAGCGGCGTGCCGGGCGCTTTATCCGTCTTCGCCAAATCCATTCCTCAGGTCCGCTCCCTGGTCCGGATTTCAGAAGATGAAGGCCAGGTCCTGGCCGATGGCGATAGGCGCAAGCTGATTGACGGCAACCATACAGCCTTCGTCGACAGCACCTTCTTTTCTATCTTCGATTTCCCGCTGCTGAGGGGCCATCGCCAACAATTGTTCCCCAACAGCCACTCAGCGGTGATCAGCCGCTCGTTGGCCGTGAAGATCTTCAACTCGGTCGATGTATTGGGAAAGCTTATCTTATTTCGGAAAGAGCATTTCACGATTACCGGGGTGATGGAGGATTTTCCGGAAAATTCGTCGCTGCAGCTCGACGCCTTGTTTCCCATGAGCCTGTACGCCCAGCAGTTCACCGCCAACGGCGGCAATGGAGACTGGAAGACCATCGATGAGGACTTGGGCAATTACGCCTTCAAGACCTATGTCAAACTGCAAGCCAGTACGGATCCGGCGGCCGCCGCCAGGGATTTCACCGCGGCGTATAAAAAGGCGCGGAATGGAGACTCCAAGACGAAGTTCACGCTGCAGAACCTCGCGGGCATTCATCTGACGGCCATAGACGGCAACGATGCGGCCCTCAAGATGGTGCACATCTTCCTGCTGGTGGCCATCCTCCTGCTGGCCATTGCCGCCATCAACTATGTCAACCTGTCCACTGCACGGTCACTCATCAGGGCCCGGGAAGTAGGCATACGCAAGATCATCGGCGCCACGAAGTTTCAATTGTTCTTCCAGTTCGTGACAGAAACCCTACTGCTTTTCGCGGTGGCCACGGCAATCGCGATCGGTCTCATCTTCCTGCTTATGCCGCTGTACAACCGGATCTCGGGAAAAGCCCTGCATTTTTCCCTGGCCGACGACCAGATTTGGAAGGTCATCGGGCTGTCCATTCTCGGCACCTTGGCCGCCTCCAGTATTTACCCGGCGCTGGTGCTGTCCTCCTTCCGTCCGGCACAATCGATCAAGGGCAGGGCCGCCGGCGGCATGAGCGCGGGCCTGTTCCGGAAGATCCTGGTCGTCTTCCAGTTTACCATATCAGTGTGCCTGATCATCAGCACGCTGGTGATCAGCCGGCAAATGGCTTATGTACGGCAAATGGACCTGGGCTATGACAAAAACTATGTCTTTACGGTGCCCTTGAGCCATGAAGTCGTCAACCATATAGACGCCGTGAAGAACGAGCTGAAAAAAGAAACCGGGGTCGTCGGCGTATCCCTGAGCAATATTTACGATATGTCCAATTTTGGGAATGCCACCGGCGATCTCAACTGGGAGGGAAAACCTGAAGGCCGGAGCCAGATCATCGGCCAGGCGCTCGTCGACGAGGACTTTATTCCCACCATGGGCATACAGCTCCTCGAAGGCGGAAATTTCTCCGGCTCGCCTGCCGACAGCAACCATTATATCGTCAACGAAGCCGCCGTTAAAGCCATGGGCCTCAAACCGCCTTATGTAGGCCAGCCCATCACCTTCCACGAAAGGCGCGGCGTCATCATTGGCGTCATGAAGGACTTTAACTTTCAACCCCTAAAGGAAAAGATCACGCCCATTTTGTTCTTCACCTGGTGGAAAGGCAATATCCTGTTCATCCGTACCACGGCCAAAGATGCCCAGCAAGCCATTGCCGCCGCAGAAAGACAATACAAAAAGTATGCGGGCGACCTGCCTTTCAGCTACAGCTTCCTCGACAAGCAGTTTGAAGAAAAGTACCGTGCGGACCAACGGGCAGGCATGCTGTTTAAACTGTTCGCCCTCATCGCCATCTTTATTTCCTGCCTCGGCTTGCTGGGCCTGGCGACCTATATGGCTCAGGTGCGCACCAAAGAAATAGGCGTGAGAAAAGTCCTGGGCGCGAGCATAGCCAATGTCGTCAATTTGCTCGGAAAGGATTTTATCCTGCTGGTGGCCCTGGCCATCCTGCTCGCCGTGCCCGCCGCCTGGTATGGCATGAACAAATGGCTGGAAGACTTCGCCTACCGGATTACCATACGCTGGTGGATGTTCGCCCTGGCGGGTCTTCTGGCCATCTTCATCGCGATGGCGACGATCAGCTACCAAGCCATAAAAGCCGCCGTAGCCAACCCGGTAAACGCCTTACGGAATGAATAGCAAGCCATCTTTGAAGCGTTAATCCGGCAAAAGTCAGGAACACGAAAAAGCTGCCTTGCCCAGTAACAGCGTAAACCATGCAACAGCATATTCACAATTCATAACGCGTAAACTTCCAATGATGATCGACCTGAAAAAAATATCCAAATGGTACAATACCGGCGGGAACAAGACGGCCGTGCTTCAGGACATAGACCTAAGCGTCAGAGAAGGGGAATTTGTCTCGATCATGGGACCGTCCGGCTCCGGGAAGTCCACCCTGTTGCACATCCTGGGGCTCATCGACGAGCCCTCTGATGGCTACCACTATTTTGCCGGGGAGGCCGTGCATCTGCTCAAAGACAAGCAGAAGGCGGCCCTGGCGAAGAAGAACATCGGCTTTGTGTTCCAGGCCTATCACCTGATCGACGAGCTCACCGTCTACGAGAATATCGAGACGCCCCTGATCTACCACAACATCAAGGCCGCGGAGCGGAAGGCCCTGGTGGCCGACATGCTCGACCGCTTCCAGATCGTCGGCAAGAAAGGGCTTTTCCCCAGCCAGTTGTCCGGCGGCCAGCAACAGCTGGTAGGCATCGCGCGGGCCCTCATTGCCGGTCCCAAGCTTCTCCTGGCGGATGAGCCCACCGGCAATCTGAACTCACGGCAAGGTGAAGAGATCATGGCGCTCTTTACCAAGCTGAACAGGGAGGAAGGCTTGACCATCGTGCAGGTCACCCATTCGGAAAAAAACGCGACCTACGGATCCCGCATCATCCACCTGCTGGACGGGCGTGTGGAACGGGAAGAATTTCCGGCCTGAGGCCGCCGGGCGGAGACCCAATTACCAGATGATAATAAAGAAACGGACTATGAAAGGAAAAGCAGCGTGGCTGATCGTATGCTTGGCCCTTTGGACCTTGCAGGGGCGATCACAGGCAGCAGATACTTCGGCTCGTCGCCTCAGCCTGCGACAATGCATTGACATGGCCATCAAGAACAACCCCCATGTCGTGCAGTCGGCATTTCAGGTAGCGTCGAACCGGATCAGGCACAGGCAGGCCCGCGCCAGCCTGCTTCCAAGCCTGTCAGGGAACGCCTCCCGGTCATTATACAACGGTAAGAGCGTCGATCCTTATACCAACCAGTATGTGAACCAGCAGTATACCGCGGACAATTACGGACTCAACGCGCAACTGCTCTTATGGCAAGGATCCAGTCTCCGGCACTATGTCCGTCAGCAGGCCCTGGCCTACGAAGCCAGCCGCATGGATATGCAGCAGGCGACTGATGAGATCACGGTACAGGTGATCCTGAGCTACCTCACGGTACTCAACAACCGCGAACAATGGAAAATGGCATTGCAGCAAACAGAGGTGAGCCGCCAACAGGTGCAACGTCTGACCGTGCTGCAGGCCAACGGCGCCATTGCGCCCTCAGAGCTTTACAATATGCGGGGACAACTCGCCGCTAATGAACTGGCAGCCCTCAAGGCCTCCCAGGCTCTGGAAACGGCACGACTGAACCTGACGCAATTGATGAACGTTCCGTATGACACGGCACTTCAGGTAGAGCCGATCCCGGGTGAGCTGCCACTGTCTTATGGGACCACCCTGGACGAAGTCATCGCCAGGGCCGCCGACCACCTGGCCATCCTCAAGGCGGCCACGCTTCATGAGAAAAGTGCCGAACAGGGCGTGAAGGTTGCAAGAGGGCAGATGCTGCCGTCTCTGTCCCTTTCCGGAGGCCTCTATACGAATTACTCCAGCGCGGCTGCCACCAACCAACTGACAGGGACCCGTGACCAGGCCACCGACCATTACGTGCTAATCAACGGGGGGAAGACGCCGGTGTATGCGCCGGTATCCAGCTACATCCAGCAGAAAGTGCCATACGAAGACCAGTGGAAAAACAATTTCAACTCGGGGCTGAGCCTCAGCCTGCACATACCCCTATTCAACGGTCTGCAGGCGAGAAGCCAGCTCCGGCAAGCACAAATCACGGAAAAAACACTGGCCTTTCAGCGGAAAACGGCCGAGTTGGAACTTCGCCAGGCCATCGAAAGAGATTACCTCAGCCTGACCAATGCCTTTGACACTTATAAAAAACTCGCCGAGCAGGTATCTGACTATAAAGAATCCTTTCGCGAGGCCAAGGTGAAATTCGAAGCCGGGGTGATGAATGCGGTAGAGTTCATGCTGGTGCAGAACTACCTGGACCAGGCTTCGCTTAGTCTCATTGCCGCCACGTACAATTACCTCGCACAAACCAAGATACTGGGTTACTACCAGGGGCTTTCAACCTGGTAAGGGACGTGTCTTACTGCGTATTGTCTGCGCGGCGCAGGCGGTCCTGCAGGGTGTTCAGCTGGGTTTTCAGTTCTTCCAGCTCTCGGAGGGCCTGCTGGATATCTCCTTCCTTAACCCTCAGGCTCTTGTCGAGCTTGGCGACCTTTTTGCGGTGCTTGGCCTGCTGTCCGGCATCGGTGACATCACTGAGTGCCCGCTGCTCATCATAGCGTTTGCTTTCGAGCTTGCGTTTGTCCTTCAGCAGCCCTTTGTAGCTGCCGGACTTGCGGTCGACGGACTTTTTGACATCCTCAATTTGCTGGCGCAAGGCATAAGTCTCAATGTCTCGGCGCAGGTTGACCAGATACACCACGGCACGGTGTCCCGTCTCGGGGTCGCCGTCCGCACTGATGAAATTGTCGCGCCCCCGCGACAGCAGCATATAGACGGTAGATCCGCCGCGGCCTTTGCGGCCTTTTTCTTTGACCATGAAATACAGGTCTATGACGGAAGACTGCAGGGCAGGATAGGTGACGCCCATGCTGCTGATCACGCCCTTGCGTACCGATGCGCGGACACCCTCACTGCGGAGATGTTCACGGATGGCCTCCGTGACCAGGTCGGCAGGATAGTCGTAATCGGTGGTGAAAGCGGGGCGCTTCGCATCCTGGAAATCGACAGTCGTCGCTTCGGCCTGGGCGGCCGCAACCTGCCACCCCGTTACAAGCAATCCACAGGCAATCCAAAGGTATCTATGCCACATACGCAGTTTTTTGGAAGGCTTCCGTATTCTACTCAAAATAACGACATTTCCGTCAATTCCACACGGGCATCCTGCGCGGCCTCCATTCCGTTACTATTGTATTATTTTTGTCAAAATTTGGCTTTTGAGTTCGATCCGGCAATTGTCCCAGCAGACCCTGTGGTATGGCGGTAGTTATGTGTCCGCCCGCTTTCTGAACGTCTTGCTGAAGTTCGTTCTGATCCACCTGATCCCCACCAGCGACTATGGTGCATTCACCAAGGTCTATGTCTATACCACCTTCCTGGCTGTACTGTTCACCTACGGCATGGAAACGGCGTATTTCCGTTTCGTGCAGCGCAAGGACGACCGCCGCGAGCTTTTCGACACCTCGCTCACGTCCATTATCCTGAGCACCCTGTTGCTCGGCGCTGCCATGGCGGTATGGGCGAGGCCCATCGCCAGCCTCTGGAAGGTAGCCAATCACCCCGAGTGGATCCGTTGGTTCGCCATCATCCTCAGCTTTGACGCCCTGGCGGCCATCCCCTTTGCCAGACTACGCCAGGAGCAGCGGCCCGTCAAATACGCTTTTCTCAAGTTCGCCAACATCCTCCTGCAGGTAGTCCTGACGCTGTTTTTCCTGGTCGTATGCCCCTGGTGGCAGGCCCGCCACCCGGATAGCGCGCTGCGGTATCTCTACGACCCCGCCATCGGCGTGGGATATGCTTTCATCGCCAACGTCGTCGCCAGCGTGCTCACCATGGCCTTCCTCTACAAGGAGTGGCGCAGCTTCCGCCTGCGGATCAACCCCCGGCTCTGGCGCCAGCTGCTGGCCTACAGCCTCCCCATGGTCGTCGTGGGCCTGGGCGGCATGATCAACGAGGTCATGGACCGCGTGCTGCTGGATTATATCCTGCCGGGAACGGAAGAGGCCCGCAACGCGGTCATCGCCATCTACCAGGCCGGTGCCCTGTTCGCCGGACTGATCAACATCTTCATACAGATCTTCCGCATGGGGGCTGAGCCCTTCTTCTTCAACGAGATGAACAAGGCCGACGCCAAACAGACTTATGCCCGGGTGATGAAATTCTTCGTCATCGGGAGCTGCTGGATGTTCCTGGGCATCGTCCTGTTCCGAAACCTGTGGCAGGCCATGAACCTGATCGACGTGCGGCACAAGCCCGAGTATGTGCAGGCGTTCGGCGTCATACCCCAGCTGGCCATGGGCTACGTCTGCCTGGGAGTATATTACAACCTGTCGGTATGGTACAAGCTGACCAACAAGACGGGGGCGGGTGCCATCATCACCCTGGCGGGCGCCGCGCTTACCCTGATCCTCAACTTCTGGTGGATCCCCAAATACGGCTTCGTGGGATGCGCCTGGGCCACGCTGATCTGCTATGCGACCATGATGATCATCTCCTTTTTCTGGGGACAGAAGGTCTACAAGGTGCCTTATGAATGGAAGAAGCTGCTCGTCTACCTGCTGGTAGCTGTCCTGTGCTGCCTGCTCCAGGAGGGGATACTCCGCCTATGGCCCTCGCTGGACGCCGCCCTCATCACGGTCACGCTCATCCTCGGCGCTTTCATGGCGCTCACGATGCTCAGGGACAGGGAGGAATTCAGCAAGCT
>CBINPH010000128.1:0-8461 GCA_966252445.1 uncultured Chitinophagaceae bacterium
TGGGACAGTTCCACGGCCGCGATGATGGCTTCGTCCTTGATCCGGACATGGTGATGGTTCTCATAACGTTCTTTCAGCCCGCGGAGGATGGAAATGGCATCCTCGACCGTGGGCTCGTCCACGTAGACTTTCTGAAACCGCCGCTCCAGGGCCTTGTCCTTTTCAAAATATTTCTGGTATTCGGTCAGGGTGGTGGCGCCGATGGCCCGGAGCTCGCCCCTGGCCAGCGCCGGTTTCAGGATGTTGGCCGCGTCCATGGCGCCCTCCATGGCCCCCGCGCCCACCAGGGTATGGATCTCGTCGATGAACAGGATAATCTCTCCGCCGCTCTCGGTCACTTCCTTGATGACGGCCTTCAGGCGCTCCTCGAACTCGCCGCGGTACTTGGCCCCGGCCATGAGGGCGCCCATGTCCAACCCGTAAATCACTTTTGACTTCAGGTTCTCCGGCACATCACCGTTCACGATGCGGTGAGCCAGCCCCTCCACGATCGCCGTCTTACCGACGCCGGGCTCGCCCACGAGGATGGGGTTGTTCTTGGTGCGGCGGGAAAGGATATGCAGGGTCCGGCGGATCTCGTCGTCCCGGCCGATGACCGGATCCAGTTTGCCTGCCGAGGCCTGCTCATTGAGGTTGCGTGCATATTTCTGCAGGGCGTTGTACTGGGCATCGCCGCTCTGGGAGACTACGTTGGAACCCTTGCGCAGTTCCTGGATCGCAGCCTTGAGACCCTTTTCACTCAGCCCCACGTCTTTGAGGAGCTTCGCCGTGTCGTCGGAGCCCTGCAGCAAGGCCATCAGCAGGTGTTCTACGCTGACGAACTCATCGCCGAAATCCTTGATCACGGCGCCGGCGCGCAGCAGTACATTGTTCGCATCCCGGCTGAGCATCTGCCCCCCTTCCCCGGACACCTTCGGATAGCCGTTCAGCTGATCTTCCAGCTTGGCGGACAGAAAGGCCACATTGACGTCGTTTTTCTTCAACAGGTAATCCACGACATCCTCACTCTCCTCCAGCAAGGCCTTCAGCAAATGGCCGGTCTCAATGGACTGGTTGTTTGCATTGAAAGCGAGCTGTTGGGCATGTTGCAGGGTTTCCTGCGATTTAATGGTGAAATTGTTGACGTTCATAAACCTGGTTTCCTCCTTTAACGTACAAGTTTACCCTGGGGTTGCAAAGAATGCACCAAGACCCGCTGCTGGAAAATATGTCATACAATTTAATCCATTTCTGCACAAATTTCCGGCCGGCCATGCATTTCCTGCAATTATAGCAGGGGCATGGTGCGAGCCCGGGGCGTCGGGGCCGGCTCAGCGGCCCAGGGTCTGCTGCAGACGTTCCAGCACGTAGTACACCGCGGGGCAGATGCTGCTGTTGAGGAGGGTGGTCCGGGGACGCTTGACAAAGTCGGTGCGGTCGGTATACGGATAATTCCTGCAGTCGCCGGGGCGCACCTCGTAAATGCCACAGGCATGGTCGGCACCCAGGAAGGGACAAGGCTGGCTGCGCACGACATAGTCGCCGTCCTCATCCAGGCGCAGGTAGGTTTCGATAAACACGGATTCCTTCAGGCCCAGGTGGCGGGCTATGCGCACGATATCGGGGGTTTTGAAGCGGGGGCTGATGGTCTTGCAGCAATTCGCGCACTGCATGCAGTCGATGCAGCAGAAGGCCTCAGCATGCAGGGCGGGCAGCTGCTTTTCGGCTCCCCTGTTTTTCTTGGTCTGCAGTCTGTTCAGGAAATCCCGGTAGGTCTTTTGCCTGGAGGCGGACTTTCTTTTCCAGTTCTGCAGCAGCGCGGTATCGGCCACGGCGGGTTTTCGGCAAAGATACAAAAACGGAAGGCCCGGGCATCCGCAGCAGTTATGCACATCTCCCGGGCATGGCTGCGCCCCGCGCTGAAATCTTCCCAAACTCCCGTAATTTTGCGCGTTCCGCGGAGCGCCCCGGAGGTGCCCGCCCTAAACCCTCATCATGGATCTTTTCGAACAGCAGCGACAGGAGTTTTCCACCAGACATATTGGTCCCAGCCCAGCGGAGACAGCGGCCATGCTTCAAGCCACCGGCCTGCAGACCCTGGAGGAACTGATGGACAAGACCATCCCCGCCCCCATCCGTCGTCTGCCCCCGGCTGCCCCCTGGAGTGCGCAGAGCGAGGACCAGTACCTCAAGGCGCTGCGGAAGGTCGCCGGCCGCAACAAGGTGTTCAAAAACTACATCGGCCAGGGGTATTATGGCACCATCACCCCTTCGGTCATCCAACGCAACGTCTTCGAGAACCCGGGCTGGTATACCCAATATACACCTTACCAGGCCGAGATCGCCCAGGGTCGCCTGGAGTGCCTCCTCACCTTCCAGACCATGGTCAGCGACCTCACCGGCCTGCCGATCGCCAATGCCAGTCTGCTGGATGAAGGCACCGCGGCCGCCGAGGCCATGCACTTGTTGTATGCGGCTGCCCGCAGAAGCGAGGGCGAGCGGCGCCGCTTTTTCGTAGATGAGAAGGTCTTTGCCCAGACCAAGGCCGTGCTTCGTTCCCGGGCCGAGCCCAGCGGCATAGCGCTTGTTTTCGGCGATCACCGGAATTTCCAGCCGGACGCCAGTTACTTCGGGGCGCTGGTGCAGTATCCGGACAGCGACGGGTCCATCCAGGACTACCGGGATGTGATCAGCCGGGCCAAAGCCGCCCAGGTTCCCGTGGCTATGGCCACGGACCTGCTGGCCCTGACCCTGTTGACCCCGCCCGGGGAGCTGGGTGCTGACATTGCGCTGGGTTCCGCCCAGCGCTTCGGGGTGCCCCTGGGCTACGGCGGCCCGCATGCCGCCTTTTTTGCCACCCGCGACGAATTCAAGCGGATCGTGCCCGGCCGCATCATCGGCGTGTCCGAAGACAGGCTGGGCCAACGGGCCCTGCGCATGGCCCTGCAAACCCGGGAACAGCATATCCGCCGTGAAAAGGCCACCTCCAATATATGCACGGCCCAGGCCCTGCTGGCCAACATGGCCGCCCTCTATGCCGTATATCACGGGCCCGACGGCCTTACCCGTTTGGCCCAACGCATATCCCTGCTGACGGCCTACCTGGAGAAGATGCTGGTAGCCAATGGGTACGAGCAGCTAAATGAATTTTATTTTGATACCCTCAAGATCCGGGTGGGCCAGGAGCATCTCATCCGTGAGCAGGCGGAAAAAGCCCACCTGAACTTCCATTACTTCGGGGACGGCCATGTGGGGATCTCCCTGGACGAGACCACGACAGCGGAGGACCTGGACATGATCCTGGCCGTCTTCGCCCCTGCCCATGAGCGCCATCGTCCTTCCGGCCAGCCGGAGGAAGGCTTGCCTCAGCTCCCCCCGGCCCTGCGGCGCCACAGCGCTTTTCTGACCCATCCCGTATTCAACCGCTACCGCTCCGAAACGCAGATGATGCGGTACCTGAAAAGCCTGGAGAACAAAGACCTTTCCCTGAATACGGCCATGATCCCCCTGGGTTCCTGCACCATGAAGCTCAACGCCGCTACGGAACTGATGCCCCTGAGCTGGCCGGAATTCGCCCATATCCATCCCTTTGCACCGCCGGAGCAGGTCAAAGGATATGCAGAGGTCATCGGGGATCTGGCCGCCATGCTCTGCACCATCACCGGCCTCAGCGCCTGCTCCCTGCAGCCCAACAGCGGGGCCCAGGGAGAGTTCGCCGGCCTGATGGTGATCCGCGCCTACCACCGGGATCATAACCAGGCGCACCGCGACGTGGTGCTGATCCCCCTGTCGGCGCATGGCACCAATCCCGCTTCGGCCGTGATGGCCGGCATGCGCGTGGTCGTGGTGCAGTGCGATGCCGAAGGCAACATTGACCAGGAAGACCTGCGCGCCCAGGCCGCCGCACATCACGAAAACCTGGCGGCCCTCATGGTCACCTACCCCTCTACCCATGGCGTCTTTGAGGAAGGCATCCGGGACATCTGCGAAATCATACACAGCCATGGAGGCCTGGTCTACATGGATGGGGCCAACATGAACGCCCAGGCCGGCTATACCAGTCCCGGCTTCATCGGGGCGGACGTATGTCACCTGAACCTCCACAAGACCTTCGCCATCCCGCATGGGGGCGGGGGCCCGGGAATGGGGCCCATTTGTGTGCATGAGCGGCTGGCGCCCTACCTGCCCGGCCATGTCTATCCCGTGCCGGAGGACGCGGCACCGCGCCCGCAGCATCCCATTCCCGCCGTATCCTCGGCGGCGTTCGGCAGCGCCTCCATCCTGCTGATCTCCTATGGTTATCTCCGCATGCTGGGCTGGGAGGGCCTGCGCCAGTGCACGCGCTACGCCATACTCAACGCCAACTATATGAAGGCGCGCCTGGAGCCCTATTATCCCGTCCTGTATAGCGGAAAGAACCACACCTGCGCCCATGAGTTCATTGTCGACCTCCGGGGCTTCAAGACCTTGGGCATAGAGGCCGAGGATGTGGCCAAGCGGCTGATGGATTACGGCTTCCACGCCCCCACCCTCTCCTTCCCGGTCGCCGGAACCCTCATGATCGAGCCCACGGAGAGCGAGGACAAGGCCGAGCTGGATCGCTTCTGCGACGCCATGATCGCCATCCGCGGAGAAATAGATGCCCTGGCCGCCGGAGAAGCCGATCCCAGGGACAATGTCCTGAAGAACGCTCCCCATACCGAGGGCGAAGTGACCGCTGACGTCTGGGAACACGCTTACGGACGGCAGCAGGCCGCCTTTCCCCTGGATGGGATCAGGGGACGCAAGTTCTGGCCTTCCGTGGCCCGGGTCAACAATACGCTGGGCGACCGGAACCTCATCTGTACCTGCGAGCCGGTCGAGGCCTACCAGGAACAGCCTGCCGGGTAAAACACGTCGCCGTGCACCCCTTCCCGGGCCTGCGCCGCAGCAGCTTGGATTTTTTCCTTACCTTTCCCCAAACGAGAAACGATGACCAACCCGGAGATGCACGACATCATGGACAAGGTGATATCCACGCTGTACAACCATATGGACAGGAATGGCATGCATTTCGAGCGGGAGCTCCTGGCCCCGAAAAAGATCAAACTGGCTCCCAAGGACGCCGACCGGCTATGGGACGTACTCCTCTCCACCGGGCTGGTGACCAGCATCATCGGCTTCGGAAATGAAGGAAAGCTGGCCATTACCCCTGCAGGGATCCAGATGATCACCCGTTTTGGCGCCTACAAAAATTATCTCGACAGCCAGAAAGGCGCAGCCCAGGGCGGCGCGCCGCAGATCTCCATTCAGCTGGCGCCCGGGCCCGAGGAAAAACCGGCAACCCAAGAAAAGGCCCTCCCCGCCAAAAAGCAGGCGGCGGCCCGTTCCCGCCGGCCGGGGAAGACCTCAGCTTAACAGGGCCGCAATCTCCTTCCAGTTGTTGACCCGTTCATACCCTTCCACATAAATGTTGTGATGGGCCGCATAGAGCAAGGGCCGGCCCGTAGCAACAGAGAAATTCTTGGCCCTGTCGTCGATCATGATATCGGCCTGTACGATGCTTTTGCTGCCGCAGAGGCAAATTTGCTGCCAGGTCAGGAACGGAAGCTGTTCCATGGCCCACTCGTACTTGTCTTTGAGGGAATTGGGGAACTCCATGGCCGCCGACACCAGGAAGAGCGCATACCGTTGGTTCAGGTCTTCCAGCACGTCGCGCGCGCCCTCCATCAGCGGGAGGTCGCGGAAGAAACCCGGAGTATTGAGGTAACGGTGAAAGCAGGGGGCGTGCTCGGGGATCACCGCTTCCCGCAGCTCCCTGCCGAGGATTTCTTCCTCGGCGAGCGTTTTTCCATGGTCGCGTTGGTACCAGGCCCTGAGCTTGGTGACCGGGTCCGCGATGACTTCGTCCATGTCCACGATGAGGGTAGGCATAAGCAGTTGTAATGGGTGGCTGGGCCGCAAAGGTCGGAAAAATCTCTGCCTTCTTTCACCGCCGCCGGCGGAGCAGCGGCATGGCGCCGGCAAATACCATGGCGAGCCCGGCGGCACAAACGCCGTTCCAGGCGCCGATGTTCCAGGCGAAACTGCCTATGGATGAACCGAGGGTGCCGCCGGTAAAAAAGGCCGTCATGTACAGGGTGTTCAGCCGGGTCCTGGCCTCGGGCAGCAAGGCATAGTTGCGAGACAGGTTGGGGATATGGGTGGACTGCATGCCCAGGTCGATCAGCACGATGCCGGCGATCACCAGGGCGATGCCGCGGTCTCCGCGGAACAGGAGCAGGTAACCGGCGATCATCAGGACAATGCCCCAGCGCATGGGCAACAGGGGCCCCCGGCGGTCCGTCAGCCGCCCGATGAATGGGGACAACAAAGCGCCGCCTGCGCCGATGACGCCGAACAGGCCGATCACGGAAAGCGAATAGCCGAAAGGCGGCTTTTCCAGATAAAAGGCCATGGTGGCCCAAAAGGCGGAAATGGCGCCAAACAGGCAGGCCCCGATCCAGGCACTTTCCCGGATGACCGGCTGCTGCCGGAAAAGGCTCCAGAGCGAGGCCATCAGCTGAAGATAGCTTCCCCGGAAGGCGGGCCGCTCCCCCGGGAGAAAACGCCAGGCCAGCGTCCCCATCACCACCATGAAGCCGGCGCTGGCGAAGTAGATGCTGCGCCAGCCGAAGTACTGGGCGGCGATCCCGCTTAAGGTCCGGGACAGCAGGATGCCGGTAAGCAGGCCGCCCATGACGGTGCCCAGCACCGCCCCCCGTTCTTCCTCCCGGCTCAGGTGCGCAGCCAGCGGGATAAAGACCTGGCAGGCGGTGCTCGATATGCCTATGCAGAGGCTGAACAGGTACAACCATCCCATGCTGGGCGAGAGGGCCGCCCCCAGCAACATGAGGGCGGCCAGGACATGCAACCAGACCAGGAGTTTGCGCCGCTCCACCATATCACCCAGCGGCACCAGGAACAGCAGCCCCAGGCCATAGCCCATCTGGGAAAAGACGTTGACCAGGGAAGCCGATTGCTCATCGACGCCAAAGCTGCGCGAGAGCTCGCCCAACAAGGGCTGGCAGTAATACAGGTTGGCGACAATGACTCCGCAGCCGACGGTGATCAGGACCTTCAGCAACGGGGTCAGTCCTTCGGCGGGCTGGTGGCGAGGGAAGGCGGATGCAGACATAACGCCGCAAAGATAAGCGCTGTCCGGAAGGGATGTGGCCGGATCCGGGCGCATGGGTGCCGGATGCTGGAGTATCCGATTTTTTTCCTACATTGTTCGGGCAGTGCAGGCCGCCCCGGGCCCTATGGCCTGGCGGCTGCCCTCCCGCGGGAAGCCACTGCGAAAAACGCCTCCCATGCCCCCAACCGCCCCCCCGGACCACGGTGCTCCGGAAAGCAGCCCGTCAGCGGACGCCACGATGCCCGGCCCTCCGCCAGGTGCCGTACTCCCATCCCGGCAGCGCATCGCCTCCATCGATATCCTGCGCGGTGCCGTGATGATCATCATGGCCCTGGATCATGTCCGGGATTTCCTCCATATCCATGGGGCGGACGACACGCCCACCAACCTGGCCACCACCACCGCTGCCCTGTTCTTTACACGGTGGATCACCCACTTCTGTGCCCCGGTATTCGTCTTCCTGTCCGGCACCTCGGCCTTTCTCTCCGGCCAGCGCCAGACCAAGGCCCAGTTGTCCGCCGGCCTCGTCAAAAGGGGGTGCTGGCTGATCTTCATCGAGGTGCTGTTGGTGACGCCGGGATGGACCTTCGATCCCCTGTACAGTGTGCTGGTCCTCCAGGTGATCTGGGCCATAGGCTGGGGCATGGTCATCCTCGGGCTGATGGTCCGTCTGCCCCTGGCGGTTATTGCGTCCGCCGGCCTCCTCCTCGTCTTCGGGCACAACCTGCTGGACACCCTCCCGCCCGGGCAGGGCGCCGTGAAAGTGCTGGGGGACATCCTGCTCCGGGCCGATTTCGTTTTTTACCCCCTGGGCGGCGGCCACAGTGCGCTCGTACTGTACACCATACTGCCCTGGACGGGCGTCATGCTGCTGGGTTACGGCTTGGGGTATCTGTACCGCCGCGGCGCCGATGCGGCACGCCGCAGGAGCTTCCTGTGGTGGACAGGGGTGGCGGTGGTCCTGCTGTTCATGGTCCTGCGCTACACCCAGGTCTATGGCGACCCTGCACCCTGGTCCCCCCAAAAAAACCGGCTCTTTACCCTGCTCTCCTTCCTGAATACCACGAAATATCCGCCGTCCCTGCTCTATCTGTCCATGACCCTGGGACCGGCCCTGATGGCGCTGGCCCTGCTGGAGGGTGCCGGTTCGCGGGTCGCCGAAGTGGTCCGCCTCTATGGACGGGTGCCCTTCTTTTACTATGTCTGCCACATCTTTCTCATCCATGCCGTGACCCTGGTCTGCTTTTACCTGTCGGGCTTCGGGGCCGACCAGATCAATGGCGGCGCAGGCGACGACTTAATCGAAGCCACCTTCCTTGCCGCCGG
>CBINPH010000129.1:0-8447 GCA_966252445.1 uncultured Chitinophagaceae bacterium
TGGTACGTGGTCTCCAGCTTTCGCCCGAGGAAGGTCTCCGCGATCATTTCGGTGACTTTGTAGCCGATGCTGTGCGTCCACAGCCATTCTCCGTATTTGGCGTCAAAGATGACCTTGATAAACCCTTCGGGCGCCCCGGCCGCACTGGCCTTCCCGGAGGCGGACAAGGGAAACTTGCCCACCTTGATGTCGTATCCGGCATCTTTGGCCGCCTTCTCCGTATAGCCTACCGACGCGATCTCCGGCGAGCAGTACGTACATCCCGGCACATTGTTGTAATCCAGGGGCACGGGCTGGTGTTTGTGTTTTTTCTCGGCAAAGGCGATCTGCTCGACACAGATGATGCCCTCCTTGGAAGCCACGTGGGCCAGGGCCTGGCCGGGAACGCAGTCGCCTATGGCGTAGATGCCCTGTACATTGGTCCGGTAATATTCATCCACGGCGATCTTCCCTTTTTCTGTCTTGACGCCGAGGCCTTCCAGGCCTATATTCTCTATGTTGGCCACCACACCCACGGCGCTCAGGACGATATCGGCCTCCAGGGTTTTCTCTCCTCCTGCCGTCTTCACTTTGGCCTTCACCCCCTTGCCTGAGGTATCCACACTCGTCACCTCCGAAGAGGTCATGATCTCTATGCCCTTTTTCTTATAAACCTTCTCCAGCTCTTTGGATATCTCCTCATCTTCCACGGGGACGATACGGGGAAGGAACTCGACAATGGTCACTTTGGTGCCTATGCTGTTGTAGAAATACGCGAACTCGACGCCTATGGCCCCGGATCCGACGATGATCATGGATTTGGGTTGTTCCTTCAATACCATGGCCTCGCGATACCCGATGACTTTCTCGTGGTCGATCTTCAGGTTTGGCAATTCCTTGGCCCGGCCCCCCGTCGCGATGATGATATGTTTGGCCTCATGCACGGTCGACTTGTTGTCCTTGTCCGTCACCTCGACCTGCCCTTTGGCCTTGAGCTTGCCGGTGCCCGTCAGTACGTCGATCTTGTTCTTGCGCATCAGGAACTGTACCCCCTTGCTCATCTTGTCGGCTACCTTCCGGCTGCGTTGTACCATGGCGCCGAAATCCGGCTTGGGGTCGGACACGGTTACGCCATAGTCTGCAGCATGCAGGGAATATTCCATGACCTGTGCGCTTTTCAGCAGGGCCTTGGTGGGAATGCAGCCCCAGTTCAGGCAGATACCCCCCAGCAGTTCCCTTTCCACGATGGCGGTCTTGAAGCCCAATTGTACCGCCCGGATGGCTGTTACATATCCTCCCGGACCGCTGCCGATCACGATTACATCGTATGCCATAACAGTAATATCTTATTTATTAATTGCTATAATATGTATCCTCGGACCGGCCAAAGGTAACAAGACATCGGCAGAATCGCCGCGGCCGGGCCGGGCTGCGGGAGGACACCAAAGGGCTGCCGGCAGGCTCAGATCGGCGAGTAGGGCAGGGACCGGAGAAAGATGATGTCGGCATGGGACACATTGCCCTGGAACTCCTTTCTGGCCGACAGGGCCTTCCATTGCGGGTCCGCGCTGAAGGCCTTCCAGTGCGCCTCTCGGGAGGCGCGGTTTTCGAAAGAGGTCATGTACATCAGGTTGGGCATATGGCTGCCGCTGAGTACCTGGGCGCAAAACACCGTATGAAACTCCAGCCGGTCAAAAATACCGATCTCGCCCCCTTCATTGAACATCCTGATCTTGTTCAGGCCAAATAGCTCATTGGGGCTTTCATAGCTCCGCAGCTCATATACCCGTTCCGGCCGCGGTGAGTGCAGGTCAGGGACCTTCAATACCGGCATGTCGGGAAAAGCTTTCAGGACGATCTTTTCCATCCTGATGAAGGGTGGCTTGTTGGCCGGCCCGTTCAGGTAGGGGCCTGCCTGCTGCTGCACGGCAGGATCTTGGCAGAGGCGCATGGATGCTTCCTCCCATTGGGACATGGAGGCATAGGGGATCAGCACATACAACCGGTATTCGGAGGTATCCTTGGGCTCTATTTCCTCAAAAACGCCAATCCCGGAGATGCCCATCTTATGCAGGGCGGGCATCAGCGCCTTTTCGAGGTAGGTTCCGGCCTCCTGACGCTGCCGGGCGTCTCCCAGGTGATAGATGCGGATCTCGTAGTACTGCCGGGCGGGCGGAATTTTACCGGACGCAGGCAGGGTGACGGCGGCGGTCAAAGCAGTGGCCATCAGCAAAAGCAATGTTTTAACGAACATATTCAGGTAATTCATGTCGAAAGATAGTCCGCCGCAATCAAATTATCATGATTTTTTTACTCGACCTGAACGGCGAAGTCCCGGCCTTCCCAGTTTTTGCTGTCGGGCCAGAAAAAAGTGAAGTCCACCCTGCTCCCCGGACGAAGGTCCCTGGTCTGCACGTCGACGATATGCACGCCTGTTCCGGTATCCCGGCTCTCCGTATCCTGCACCCCGGCCCAGCCGTCCGTGCTCCAATGCAATCGGAAAGGCGCCAGAGCCTCTATCCGCAGGATGCGTTTGCGCGAGATCGCCCGGAGCTTTCGGTTGAAACGCCAGCAATTGTGCCGGGCTTTTTTTTGCTGAAGAACATAACGCTTGTAGGTCTGCGGCGGCCGGTCAAAGACCTCCCCATCCCTGAGGGAGCGACAAAGCTTGAGGTATTCGCTATGCGCCCATACCAGGGGCATCGCGGAGCCTGCCGCCCGGCCGAAAAAGAGCTCCTTCTCCTCGATGTCGGGCATATCCCATATCTGTTCGGGGATCATACCTCCGGGGCTGGCGAAATTTTCCATGTCGCGACAGAGCTTTCGGGCCTCTTCGAGCTGGCCGGCGGCAAGGGCATAATGGGCCCGTTCTCCGGTCAGCAGCGGCCATGCGCGGCCGATCCCTGTCCCGTCAAATGGGCTGCCGTCGGCATGCTCGCCATAGCCGTCCTGGTTGTAGCGGTGCCAGCAGGTACCATTGGGCGTATCCACCTTCAGCAAAGTATCCACGGCCTTAATCGTGTCCAGAATGCGGGGATCGTCAGGGGCCCGCAGCCCGAAACGGACCAGGGCCAAAGCATCAGGGCTGATGATCTTCGCCGAGACCACATTGGCCACATAAGGCAGATTCTTGATGAGGATCAGGTCGTCGTCCAAAGTAGGCGTTTCGCCCACATTCGGAGGAGCAATGCGGACATAATATCCTTTTATCCCCAGCTGCCTGGACAGGGCAGTATCCTGCACATAGGTCCAGGCCTCCACATTTTCGTTCCAGGTATCCGCCGTCTCCCTGAGGTAAGCAGCGGTTTTTTTATCCCCGGTCAAAGCCATCATGTCCGCTGCCGTGAGCAGGGCGGCGATCTCCACCGACAGGGTAAAGGGCGAATATCCCGGGTTTTCTTCCCAGCGGTCCTGCTGCGAACAGGGCCCCTGGGTGAGCAGGTAGCCCACGGCCTTTCGCACCATGGGGATGTAGTCAGGCAGCTCCCTGGCGGTAAGCACTTTATGCTGAAGCAGCATATTGACCAGCAGTACCGGGAAGGCGGTCTCGTCGAGTTGTATCCCCGACCAATAGGGACTGCCATCCAACCACATGTTCTGCAGCCAGTGTCCATCCGGCTCCTGGGTCACACGCAGATAACGCAGGACCGCCAGGGTCTCCTGGCCGGCGCCTGCCGCCAGAAGACCGCCAGCCGTCTCCACCAGGTCACGGGGCCAAATGAGGTGGTATCCGCCCAGGTCATCGTCTCCTTTGGCAAAGCCCCAGGGTACGGAGAGGCTGGCGATAAAGCCGCCGGGAAACTGCCGGGCCTCATGGGTCTTTACCACGGCGGCGCTGGTGCGGAAAAACATCCTGTTTGAGGGTGAAGAGCTGTCCTGGATCGTTTGCTGCCAATCGGCCCATCCCTGGATATAGGCGCTCCTGGCCTTATCATATCCGTCCGTCATGCTGGCCAGCGCCCGCTGCCCGGCTTCGTCGGCATTCATGCCAAAACCAATGGCGATGAGGAAGGGGTCTCCCTGCGTCGTGGCCAGGTCGATCTCGCCGCAGAGCGCTATGTTGCCGTTCTCCGCCCGTTCATAACGCCAGGTCATCTTCTTGTTCCGGGAAATATCCTGCCAGGCATCGGAAAAGCCGACAAAACCCACTGATCCTGCCCTGAAGGGTACAGAGCAGGCCATCGCGACCGCTGCCCCGTTGCGATGCGCAAAAAGCATGGGCGTGCCCTTATATTCCCCGCACCAGCCGGTGTTGCCGGCGCCCTCATTCATGATATGGGGGGCCATTAAGGCATACAGATGATAATCCTCAAAGGAACCCTTTTCCGGAGTGAAGACGATCCTTTGCAGCAGGGCGTCGCGCATCGGGTCCGTGATGATCTCCTTGTCGATCCTGTATCGCTTCTCCCGGCATTCGTTCACAAAATGATAGGCTGGTATCCCCTCACCCAGAAAGCGGAGGGTATGTACCGTATGTCGCTTCTCCTCGGAAAAAAAGTCTTTGCCGTCGCTCACCAGGAGACCCATATCCCTGATGCAGGCATAGTCCACGCGGGGATAGTAAACCTCGTTCAGGATGCCATGGCTGGTGGTGAACCACACCTGGCTCAGTGGGCTAAGGGACACGCCTACGCCACTCTTGGCGCTGGAGTTCCACCTCGGTGTCGTACCAGGCCATCCCGGGGCAAATCGTGCCGTAAAACTGTTCATATCCATACCGGTTTCGGGCCGGGTTCAACACAAGAACAGGGGAATACCGCCTATTTACAAAATCAGGGCCGCAATTGTTCAGGCCCTCCCCCGTCATGCAGCAGGTCTCCGCTCAGGGGCGCAGATGGTGATACATGGGGATAACAGTTCCCGTTACGAATGCAGAGGAAGGAGAGATCAGCCAGGCTATAGCGGCCCCTATGTCCCCCGGCGGTGTCCAGCGTGCCTGCTCCTCGTCAGACGAGGCCCACTGGGCATTGGCTGCCGTGCGGATAACGGCCGGGGCAATGACATTCGCCCGCACGCCATGGCGACGCCCTTCTTCTGCAGCCTGTAGGGTAAGGGCAATAAGGGCAGCCTTGGAGGCCACATATGCGGCATGCTCCGTAGCCGGGTGAAGGGCAGAGCGTGCGCCGATGGTGACCATGCTCCCACTACCCTGCTGCTTCATCAGGGGTAAAAAATATTTGAACAGGAGAAAGGCGGAGCGCGCATTCAGGGCTATCATCCGGTCAAAATCGTCCGGCGCATGGTCTGCAAAAGTTGGGGCGCTGTGGAACCCGCCCGCCAGGTGTACCAGGGCGAGCCAGCTATCGGCTGCAGCGCAGAGGCGCTTCACGTCCTCTGGCACAGTGACGTCCCCTTCCAGGATATGCAGGTGATCGACGCCAGTCCCCACGGCAGCCAACAGCTGCTGTCCGTCGCGCCCCTGGTGCAGGCAGGCATATACCGTCCACCCCTCATCAAGAAGTCTCCTGACCACAGGGACCCCCAGCCCGCCGTTGGCACCGGTGACCAATGCGTTTCTATGCTCCATAAAAACTTTTTCCGTACACTATTTGTCCAAAGTACGGAAAATATGCCAGACGCTTATCCATAGTGGTAATCCTCACCGGCGCTGCCGGCGATATACCACACGGAGTTGCCCACAGGTATAGAAATTCGGTGCCCGATCGGGCCGGGATTATAATGCGGGGCTTTTGCCATAGCGGGCCCACAGCTCAGCCACTGTGCTGCCCGTCAGGCTCTTCCAAAGGCCGTCCGTATAGGTCTTTGATCGCATAGCCGCATCGAGGGAATCCACAATACCCGGCCGTACATGCTTATCGAGCCAGGCCAGGAACCTGGCGGTGATGCGATAGCTGTTGTCGTAGTTTTGACGCTCATTGTAATCGGGCATAGACCACCCCGCCCCTTCATTGTCTACGCCGAATGCGTATCGAACATAGTCAGCGATCCCCTCCGTCAGCCAGCCCGGCCCCGCGCCGGAGGGATAGGCCTGGACGATATGCATCACCTCATGGGTTACCACATCGATATCGCCGGGATGTTTTCTGAACCATTCCGGGTTATAGCGAACGATGCCGCCGCTCGTGGCCGCCACGCCCTTATAACCGGGGTCGATCACAAAGATCACCTTGCTTAGCGATTGGGCATTGAAGCGCCTGACCTCTGCAGGATAGACCTTGAAAAAAGCATCTGTCATCCTTTCTTTTACGCCATGGTCAAAGGCAGAATCCTTGTTGATGAAGATCAGGGTAAAGTCTCCCCGGGTCAGGGAATCGCGCTGATAGAACCCGTCGGTACTGATGTGATCCCAGTGACGCTGGCCAACGCATGGACAAGCAGCCAAAAGGCCAAAACTGCAAAGCAGAAGGGCGCCGAGTACGCTTTTCATGGTTCAAATTTGAAAATAAGTTATACGATCTCGTTAAAAGTTGTGGGGACAACCTATCCTGAATGGGGAAGGCGGGTTCGCCCACCCGCCTTCCTGTTGCCGTCCTTATCATTAAAAAGTGCTGCCTATCGCGGCGTCTTGATCAGGCGCCATTCTGCACATTGGAAAATATCATCTCCGGCATTGGCACTCACATGCCAGCGATAGAACTTGTATGGTGTCGAATTATCAAAGATAAACGTCCGTGTCAGGAGTCTGGAAGGGAAATCCACTTTGACACGGGTATCCAACACTGTCCAGGTGCTGCCATCGTTGGAGCCCAGGATCTCCCAGTTCATGGGATCCCGCCCCGGCGCATCACCGCCTGACGTTAAGGTATAAGCGTCCGCTATCTTGGGCTCGTTGAACTCCATCTGCATCCATGCCGTGGTGAAATCGAACAACAGGAATTTAGAATTGATCTGGTTGTCAATAAGCTTGGACGAATTCTCATTGGCATTGCTCGTATTTTCCCTTTCTGTTGTATATGCCGTGTGCTGATCAGTTATATCCAGCTCAACCAGTCTTTGCGGATTCAGCACCATGATCAGCGTTTGCTTGGTTGTATCCAGCAAATGCGCCGTGGGATTAGCGAGGGTTAGCGGAATAATCACCTTATTGTCATAATACCTCCGGAGGGCATCTGCTTTTACATCGATTTTAAAGCTGGCGTCACTTTTATTCTCCAGGAACCCGACCTCAGTAGGCACCGTATAGTCGGTACCTTCAGCCAGAATGACGGTACCCGGCTCCACGCCGCCGTTATCGATCAGGGCCTGGGCAGAGTCATCAAGCGACCGGATAGTCACCGAGAACGCCGGTCCGGCCGTACCAGCCAGGGAAATGCCTACAGGGACGTACAGATCGTTCGGCGTTTGCTCATACAATTCATCTGCCTTGGGCAGACCCAGCAAGGATCCGGCATCGGTATAATAAACGTAATGTATTTCGTCCTTTTTGATGATCTGAACAGTATGGATAATGATGATGGCCGTCTTGCCCGCCGTGGGAATGGAGTTGTCCTTGGTGGCATCTGACAGCGTCAGCGCCAAGGCCAGATCCTTCCCGAAATTACGCTCCAATGCGGAAAGCGACACATGAAGGTTAAAATCAAAATGGTCCTGTCCAAAAAGGATCTCGGCATGACCAGGCATGCTATAAAGATCCGGGGTAAGCAGTACCGCGGTATCCAATTTCTTGGCATCGATCAGGTGCTGAATCGTATCGTCATTAGCACCGATAGCCACCATAAACCTCCGTGGGGCGGGCTCGGACAGCTTGATGACGACAGGAATATCAATACCGTCCGTCAGCTTGGTATAGTTATCATTTGACGGGACCTCTACTTTTCCATTGTTGCTGACCAGGGACAGATCTACTGTCTTCACGGTGATTTGCTCTCCCCGTCTGTCGGCTTTTTCGCAGGAAACCATGCCGGCCAGGAGCAAACTGATACCGCAAAAAATACCGATTTTACTTTTTAACATATGCTGAATTTTAGGGCAAAACGCCAAAGGCAAAACTTAATAATTGGTATAGGTAGTTGTCCAGATATTGCCGTCTAGATCCCATTTTGTATCCTGGGGAATCTGCATCCAGTTAAGAATTTGGCGGGGAATATCGACCGGCTGAATAACCAAGGAAGCAAGATCGCTGGACGCAGGTGGGCAAACCAGCTCATTGAAATTGTCCCAAGCATAGCCGCCCTTAATGTCGAAGTCATGCTGAAGCGTACTATGATCGATGAAATGCGTTCCTTGTCCTTCCAGGCAGGGCCAATACCCCAGCAAGAAATCATTGTCGGGATGATCATCCGGGAGAGCCGTTACACAAGCAAATTGAGCTATGGTCGCGTCATCAAGGGCAGTCTTCCACATCCGCAAATCGCTGATATAGACATCAGCCGGACCGTCCGTGATCGAACCGGGAATGAATCCCAAGGTGAGCGGCGCCGGACTGCTGATATTGCCCATACCGGTAATATTGACTTCAGCATAAAAGACCCCATCGGTATAGGTGCGGGCAAATCGTCCATCCGACC
>CBINPH010000130.1:0-8395 GCA_966252445.1 uncultured Chitinophagaceae bacterium
CCAGGAACACGAGGGTCTGGGCGCTGTCCCGGGCAGGAAGGGTAGCCGTCCGCCGGCCGCCTCCTGTATTCCGGGTGAACGAACAGGAGCTGAAAACCGTTATAGCAAAAGCGAAAAGCGTCAGTTGGCGAAGGGCACTCATCCGGTTTAACGTATGGCTGGGCAAATAAACAAATAAATGTATTGATTTCCAAGAGGATATTTCCTATAACCCCAAACGCACAGGTTGTGGAAAAATTTCATGGGCAGGATTTTTTTAGTCATGTTGAAATCCGTTGCTTTGTACCCTTCCCCCGAAGATCAACCATTGCTCATGTGTACAAACCCTAAGGAGTATTGAGGACATGCCCACTTTTTCACATCTGCATGCACATACCCAGTTTTCCCTGCTCGACGGGGCTGCGGACATCCGCAAACTGTACCGCAAGGCCATCGCCGACCAGATGCCTGCGCTCGCCATTACCGATCATGGGAACATGTTCGGGGTGTTCGAATTCGTGGGGGAAGCCTACAAGCACAAGCTGAACCCCGAGGACAAGAGCGATAAGCGGCTGAAAGTGAAGCCCATCGTCGGCTGCGAGTTTTACGTGGTCGAAAACCGGCATCAGCGGCAGTTCACCCGGGAAAAGCGCGACCGGCGCTACCACCAGGTCCTCCTGGCCAAAAACGAGGAAGGCTACCGCAACCTGGTGAAGCTCTGCTCCCTGGGGTATATCGAGGGCCTCTACGGCAAGTATCCCCGCATAGACAAAGAGCTGATCCTCCAATACCACCAGGGGCTGATCGCCACCACCTGCTGCCTGGGTGCGGAGGTGCCCCAGGCGATCATGGAGAAGGGAGAAGCGGAGGCCGAGGCCGTGTTCAAATGGTGGCTGGACCTCTTCGGCGAGGACTATTATATCGAACTGCAGCGCCATAAGCTGAAAGAGCAGGAAAAGGTCAATGCCTTCCTGCTGAAGCTGTCCGCCAAATACGGGGTCAAGACCATCGCGACCAACGATTCCCACTACGTGGACCAGGGCGATGCCAACGCCCACGACATCCTGCTGTGCATCAATACGGGTGACCTGAAATCCACCCCGGTCTCCACCGATGAAGAGGGCGGCAAAGGATATCGGTTCGGGTTTCCGAACAACGAGTTCTATTTCAAGACCACGGAGGAAATGAACGCCTTGTTCAACGACGTCCCGGAGGCCATCGACCACACCAACGAGATCGTGGACAAGGTGGAATTGCTGGACCTGAAACGCCAGATCCTGCTGCCGAACTTCCCCCTCCCCGAGGGCTTCCTCTCCCAGGCCCAGTACCTGCGCCACCTGGCCCGGGAAGGGGCCCGCAAGCGCTATGCGGAATTGACACCCGAGATCGAGCAACGCCTGGATTTCGAGCTCGACACCATCGAAAAAATGGGTTTCGCCGGGTATTTCCTCATCGTCATGGACTTCATCCAGGCGGCCAGGCGCCTGGATGTCTTCGTGGGGCCGGGCCGGGGATCAGCTGCCGGCTCGGTGGTGGCCTATTGCATAGGCATCACCAACATAGACCCCGTCAAGTACGACCTGCTGTTCGAAAGATTCCTGAACCCGGACCGCAAGAGCATGCCGGATATCGACACGGACTTCGACGACGAAGGCCGGCAGAAAGTCATCGATTATGTCGTGGAAAAATACGGGCGGAACCAGGTGGCACAGATCGTCAC
The DNA here is from genome assembly GCA_966252445.1 of uncultured Chitinophagaceae bacterium. Lineage (GTDB taxonomy): Bacteria > Bacteroidota > Bacteroidia > Chitinophagales > Chitinophagaceae > CBINPH01. Next base: position 1,700 of record CBINPH010000130.1, read on the forward strand.
CTACGGTACCATGGCGGCGAAGATGAGCATCAAGGACGTGGCCAGGACCCTGGACCTGCCGCTGTCCCAGTCCAATGCCCTGACGAAGCTGGTGCCCGAAAAGCCCGGCATACAGCTGGACCGCATCTTCCATGCGCCGCTGGAGGGGGAAAACAGCCTGGCGGAGAAGGAAGGCCTGGGGGCCGAGCAGCTGGCCGCCGTGCAGCAGCTGCGCGCGTTATACGCCCAGGACAGCCTGGAGGGGGAAGTGCTGCGCGAGGCCGCCAAGCTGGAAGGATCGGTGCGGAACACCGGCATTCATGCCGCCGGCATCATCATCGCGCCCCAGGACCTCACCGACCTCATCCCGGTATGCACGGCCAAGGACTCGGACCTGCTGGTGACCCAGTACGAGGGCGGGATCATCGAGAACGCCGGGGTCATCAAAATGGACTTCCTGGGGCTCAAGACCCTGACCATCATCAAAAATGCCCTGGAGCTGATCCGGCAAAACCACGGCCAGGAGATCGATATCGACGCCATTCCGCTGGACGATCCCGACACGTATGCGCTGTACCAGCGGGGCGAGACCAACGGCACCTTCCAGTTTGAGAGCACAGGCATGCAGAAATACCTGCGTGACCTGCGCCCCGACCAGTTCGGGGACCTGATCGCCATGAACGCCCTGTTCCGCCCGGGACCCATGGCCTATATCCCCGACTTCATCAAGCGCAAGCACGGGTTGGAGCCCATCGTCTACGACCTCCCGGTAATGGAGGAATATCTCAAGGACACCTATGGCATCACGGTCTACCAGGAGCAGGTCATGCTCTTGTCCCAGCGCCTGGCCGGCTTCACCAAGGGAGAGGCAGACACGCTGCGCAAGGCCATGGGTAAAAAGCAGAGGGCCGTGCTGGACCAGATGCGCTCCCAGTTTATGGAGGGCTGCGCAGCCAACGGCTACGATACCAAGATCTGCGAAAAGATATGGACGGACTGGGAAGCTTTCGCCTCCTACGCCTTCAACAAGTCGCACTCGACGGGCTATGCCTATGTGGCCTATCAGACGGCCTATCTCAAGGCCCACTACCCCGCCGAATACATGGCCTCCGTGCTGACCAACAACCTGAACAATATTGAGAAGCTGACCTTCTACATGGAGGAGTCCCGCCGCATGGGCATCCCCGTGCTCGGCCCCGACATCAACGAGTCGGGCAAAGGCTTCACGGTCAACCGGAAGGGAGAGATCCGCTTCGGACTGGCCGGCCTGAAAGGCTGCGGTGAATCCGCGGTGGAGAGCCTGCTGGAAGAACGGGAGAAGAATGGGCCCTTTACCAGCATTTTCGACTTCATCAAACGGGTCAACCAGCGCAGCGTCAACAAGAAATCCCTGGAATGCCTGGCGATGTCCGGGGCCTTCGACGGCTTTACGGAACTGCACCGCGCCCAGTACTTTTTCCGCCCGGAGGGCGACCCGACCACCGGCCTGGAGAAGATCATCCGCTTCGGCAACCAGTGCGCCGCCAGCCAGGCCCAGACCATGGGCAGCCTCTTCGGGGACCTGGAGATGCCCGAGATCAGCACGCCCAAGATACCGGACTGCGACCCCTGGCCCCTGATGGTCCGGCTGGAAAAGGAAAGGGAGGTGACCGGTATATACATCAGCGGGCATCCGCTGGACAGCTACCGCTTTGAACTGCAATACTATATGATCAGCCCGCTCCAGGAACTGCTGGCCTATCGCCAGGACATGGAGGAGCAGGTCAAGGACGGGGGGGCCGTCAAGGAAAGGACCTTCCGCCTGGCCGGCTTCGTCAGCGACGCCCAGGACAGGATATCCAAGAGCGGCAACAAATATGGAAAAATCATTATCCAGGATTTTTCCGGCAGCATGGAAGTGCTCTTTTTCGGGGAGGATTACCTGCGTTTCGCCCCTTACCTGCAGGCGGGGCTGTGCCTTTTCGTCCAGGGCACCGTGCAGACCCATCCCTACCGGAAGGCCCAGGTCGAATTCAAGGTGCAGATGATCCAGCTGCTGGAAGACCTGAAAAAAAAGCAAACCCGGGAGATCGTCGTCTCGGCGACCGCTGACAGCCTGACACCAGAGCAGGTCTCTTTCCTGACGGATAATGTACTGGAACATCCCGGCAGCAGCGAGCTGAATTTACAGCTGCTGGATGAGGAAGAAGGCTGGAAAGTGAGCCTCAAAACGCTGACCAAGAAGGTGGAGATGAATGAGCCGCTGGCGGCCTTTCTCTCCGGGCAGCCCAATCTGAATGTCCATATAAAGATATTCAATAACTGAGCCTGCCATTCCTGCAGTACTTTTGTCCCGGTGCGGTTATTGCAGAGATAGGGAAAACCGGGAACGACGGATGAAAAACCCCGGAATAAAACGCTAAATCATTAAAACACAATCATATGGCTTTAGAACTGAATGATGCGAACTTTCAGGCCGAAGTAATGGAGTCCGACAAATTGAATGTCGTGGATTTCTGGTCGGAATGGTGCGGCCCCTGCCGGGCGATCGGCCCGGTCATCGAGGACCTGTCAGTGGCCTATGACGGCAAGGTAAAGATCGGCAAGGTGAATGTAGACCATAACCCGCAGATCTCCATGCAGTACGGCATTACCAGCATCCCGGCCATCCTGTTCATCAAGGGAGGCCAGGTGGTGGACAAGCAGATCGGGGCTGTCCCCAGAGCGGTGCTGGAAAAGAAGATCCAGGCACACCTGTAATATCAGCTTATCCATGTTATGATCACCCCGGGCGGCCTGTCCGGGGTTTTTTTACCGTACGGGGCAGACGGCCTGCAGGCGATATTTTCCGTACCTTGTCCCCTGTTCTGTAAAAAACCATGTATGAGACGCCGAGCCCTTGTCTTCGCACCCCTGCTGTCCCTGCTCTTCGCCTTTTCGTCCTGCGACACCCTGCAGCAGGTAGCCACCCAGGGCGGCCTGCCCGGCACCAGCGGCACCCCCACGGCCACCGAGGTCAATGCGGGCCTGAAGCAGGCCCTGCAGCTGGGTATCCAGGACGGGGTCAAGCAAGTGTCCGCCGTGAACGGTTTCTTCGGGGACGCCATGATCAAGATCCTTTTCCCGCCCGAAGCCCGCAAGGTGGAATCCACCCTCCGCAACCTCGGCCTCAACAAGCTCTGCGATGATGTCATCCTCTCCCTCAACAGGGCCGCAGAGAATGCCGCCAAGGAGGCGACGCCTATCTTCACCACTGCCCTTTCGCAGATGTCCTTCAACGATGTCATGAACATCCTGCTCGGCGCTGACACGGCGGCCACCAGTTATTTCCGGCGGGCGACAACGGCGCAACTGCAAGCCAAGTTCAAACCGGTCATTGCCCAAAGCCTCAGCCAGGTAGGCGCCACCCGCTACTGGTCGGACCTGATGGGCCAGTACAACCGCATCCCGCTGGTGAAGCCGGTCAACCCCGATCTCAGCGCCTACGTGACTGACCGGGCCATCGACGGCCTCTTCACGATGATCGCCCAAAAGGAAGTGTCCATCCGCAGCCGCCTGGGCGCCCGCAGCACCCCCCTGCTGAAAAAGGTTTTTGGGTATGCCGAGGCTCAGCAGGCCGGCGCGGCCCGCTAAATCTCCTAAAAGGTCACTTTCAGACCAGGATACCCGCTATTGTCGCGGACATGTATGAAGCCAGGGTGCCGCAGATCAGGGCCTTGAAGCCCAGCTTGGCCAGGTCAACGCGGCGGGAAGGCTCCAGCTGCCCTATGCCCCCCACCTGGATGGCGATGGAGCTGAAATTGGCGAAACCGCACAGGGCGAAGCTGACGATGATCATCGTCTTGGGATCCAGGGTATCCTTGATGCGGGAGAGATCTATATAGGCTACAAATTCATTCACCACCATTTTGGTGCCCATCAGGGCACCGGCAGCATGGGCCTCATGCCCCGGCACACCCATGGCCCGGGCGATGATCGAAAAAAGGCTGCCGAGGATCTGGTTGAGGTCCAGATGCGCCAGGTCTATACCCAGGGCGTCCAGGGACATGCCCAGGCCGGCGAGAAAACCGCCCAGGCCGCCGAGCAGCCAGTTGACCAGGGCGATAAGGGCCAAAAAACCGATCAGCATGGCGATCACGTTCAGCCCTACCCTCAGCCCGTCGCTGGCCCCGTGCGATATGGCGTCCAGCAGGTTGAAGGTGCTGCGCTTGACCTGGAGGGTCACCTCGCCCTTGGTTTCGGAGGGTTCTACTTCGGGCCATACGATCTTGGAGATCACCAGGGCCCCGGGCGCCGCCATCAGGCTGGCTGCAATCAGGTACTGCGCGGGCACGCCCAGGGAGATGTACACCGCCATCACGCCGCCGGCAATGCAGGCCATGGAGCCGGACATGGAGGCCAGCAGTTCGCTCATCGTCATGCCTTTGATGTACGGCTTGATCATGATCTGGGCCTCCACCTGTCCCACGAAGGCGCTCGACACATTGCTCAGCGCCTCGCTGCCGCTGACGCCCATGACCTTGAACATCATCCAGGCAAAGGCCTTCACCACCCGCTGCATCAGGCCTATATGGTAAGCAATGGAAACCAACACGGCCACAAAAATGATGGAAGGGATGATCTTGAAAAAGAAGATGACGCCGTGTTCGGCGTCGAAGGCGCGGGTCAGCAGACGGCTGTCGGCCAGGGGGCCGAAGACGAAATCGGCGCCGCGATCGGCCATGGACAGCACCTGCGTGACGGCCGTTCCCAGCCAGTGGAAGATATCCCTGCCCAGGGGCACCTTCAGGATGAACACCGCCAGCCCCACCTGTATGGCCAGGCCCGAGAGTACGACCCGAAGGTTGATCTTCCGGCGGTTGTTGGACATCAGAAAGGCGATGCCGAGGATAAGGACAATGCCGAGCAGGCCGCTGAATCTTCCCATAGATGAGTGCTAAGTCGCTGGATGCAATTGCCCTGAAATGTAAAACATATTTCCCAAATAGCCCGGGGAGGCGGCCCGGCATGGGCATGGCGATCCGCCAAAGAAGGAGAAAGCGGAGCCGGTGAACCGGACTGTCAACCCAGGCCTGCCGGTGACAGGAGATGACGGGCGGCGGCTCCCTTGTTCAAAACCCGGCGGTGCACCGACCCGCGGAAAGTACAGCAGCTATCCGGGGATTTTTTTACCTTCGTCCATTCCTCTGGTTCTATGCGGCGAACCCAGGGCAAATTTTCGAGGGCTCCTGGAAACCGCAGTTTGGGGGCTCCGTATGTGAGCTGTATGGACCGGGAGACCGCGAAGAAATGATGGCAACCGGGACGCACGCCTCGCTTTCCGTCCTTCCGCCTTAACTGTATAAACCGCCGGCCTGCGCTGTATGCTTTTTAAACGTGAACTATTAAACCAATGCATCGCATATGAGACAGCATCGCCTTTTTTACGTTTTCCTTTTTATCTTACTAGCGAACGGTTGCAGCATCAGCAAAAAAGCACAACGGCAGCAGGCCAATTTTGACGAAGGCATTCGGCAAATCAACCATGTGGTCGTCGTATATATGGAGAACCACAGTTTCGACAACCTGTACGGGGAGTTCAAAGGCGCCAACGGCATTCAGCATCTTCCCCAGGGAAGCTTTATCCAGGTCGACAAGGAGGGAAAGCCGTATACTTATCTGCCCGAAATCCCCCGCAACAATTCTTTCCCCACCAATCTGCCCAATAAGCTTTTTAACATAGACCAATATGTGCCTTCCGACAAAAAGACGCCGGATGTCACCCACCGGTTCTTTCATAACCAGCTCCAGATTGACGGGGGAAAGATGGACAAGTTCGCCGCCTATAACGATTCCAAGGGCCTGGCCATGGGATACTATACGACGGAAAAGCTGCCCCTGTATCCATTGGCCAAAAAATATACCCTGTGTGACAACTTCTTTCAAAGCGTTTTTGGCGGCTCCTATTTTAACCACGTGTACCTGATTTCTGCGGCGGTGCCGGTATGGCCCAACGCGCCTGAAAAACTGGTTGCCCAGTTGGACAATACAGGCAAGTTGATCAAAGACGGGGTGGTGACCCCAGATGGCTATGTGGTCAATCATATTTTTTCCAGAAACACCCCTTACCCGCCTAAATCGGATACTTCCCTGCTGCTTCCCTCCCAGACGATGCCGACCATAGGCGACCGGCTGACGGAAAAAGGCATATCCTGGGCTTGGTATTCAGAAGGATGGGATGACGCTGTAGCGGGAAGGAAGAATAATTTTGCCTACAACCATGAGCCTTTCCTCTACTTCGCCAATTATGAGGAAGGAACGGAAGGCCGCAACCACCTGAAGGACCAAAAAGATTTCCTGCAGGCGGCCCAGGAAGGTCGTCTCCCCAGCGTGTCTTTCGTAAAACCCGGCGGGGGCAATGATGAGCATCCCGGCGGTTCCGATGTATATTCTTCCGAACAACTTGCGGTCAAGCTGATCAATGCCGTGCTGGAGGGGCCCAATGGAAAAGACGCTTTGGTCATCCTGACGTACGATGAATTTGGCGGCTTTTTTGATCATGTGCCACCGCCTGTCATTGACCGCTGGGGCCCGGGAAGCCGGATTCCGGCTATAATTATCGGGCCGTTCGCCAAAAAAGGGCAGGTCGATCACACCCAATATGAAACCGTCAGCATACTGTCGTTCATAGAGCACCGGTGGGGCATTGAACCCCTGTCTGACCGGGATAAAAATGCGAACCCGTTCAGGAACGCCTTA
>CBINPH010000131.1:0-8378 GCA_966252445.1 uncultured Chitinophagaceae bacterium
CCTATGGAGGCTACCAGCAGACGATCAATGTCGGCGGCGAGGTGGACCGGGCACCGAAAGTCATCCCCAGGGCCATTCTGACCGGCATCCTGATCATCCTGATCCTTTACATGGCCGTCAACTATGCCTACGTCTCGGTCATCGGCTTCGACCGCCTGAAGACAGCGGATTCCATTGCGGCGGTGCTGGCGGGGACGGTGTTCGGAGCGTTTGGCGACAACCTGTTCAGGGTGCTGCTCTTTTTCTCTGTGCTGGCGTACGTCAATGTGCAGCTGCTGAGCAACCCGCGGGTGATCTTTGCCATGAGCCGGGACCGGGTGCTGCCACCTGTCTTCGGGCGGTACAACCCCAAAGGGGTGTACACCGTCGCCCTGACAGCTTTTACGGCGGTCAGTGTCGGCACGCTCTTTTTCAGCGGGGCCTTCGACAGGATCGTGAATTATATTATCTTTCTGGATTCCATAGGGATGGCTACCTCCGCAGCGACAATTTTCATCCTGCGCAGGCGCGCCGCCCGGCTTGACCAGGGCAACATCTATGTCATGAAAGGGTATCCCCTGGTGCCCCTGATCTTCATCGCGGCGTATCTGCTGGTGGGCGCCAGCATTATCGGCAGCGACCCCGGGGCGGCAGGGATCGGTTTTTGCATATTCCTGGGTTTATTTCCCGTGTATAAGCTGCTCACCCGGCGGGCGGCGCGACAAAACAGTACTGGAGCATAAGGCGCCGACGCCGGGGGGCCGCCACAGAAAACACTTGTCATGGAACTTTCCTATATTCTGAACCACCTGGGTGAGAACAGAGAGGACTATTTTAATGCCATTGCGCCGCCGCTGATGCAGACCAGCAATTTTGCGTTTAGCGATGTGGATGGGCTGCGTCATGCCCTCGGTGATGAATACGGCACCATGCTGTATTCCCGCGGCAACAATCCCACCGTCAATATGCTGCGCAAAAAGCTGGCGGCGCTGGCGGGCGCGGACGATGCCCTGGTCTTCGGCAGCGGCATGGGGGCCGTCTCGACGGCGGTGCTGGCCAACGTATCCCAGGGCGACCACATCATCAGCGTGGCCAACCCGTACAGCTGGACCTACCGCCTGTTCGACAAGTTGCTTCCGAGATTCGGGGTGCACACCACCTTTGTGGACGGCCGCGACATCGCCCATTTCGAGCAGGCGCTCAACCCCCGGACCCGGCTGATCTATCTGGAATCTCCCAACACGCTGACTTACGAGCTCCAGGACCTGGAGGCGGTCGCCGGCCTGGCCAGGCAGCATAACGTGGTGACGGTGATCGACAACAGCTACTGCAGCCCCCTGTATCAGCAACCCCTGTCCTATGGCATCGACATCGCCGTGCAGTCGGCCACCAAATACCTGGGGGGACACAGCGACGTGGTGGCCGGGGTGCTGGCCGGCAGCGCCGCCATGGTGCGGAAGATCTTCGATGCCGAGTTCCTCAACCTCGGCAGCAATATCTCCCCCATGAATGCCTGGCTGTTGCTGCGGGGGCTGCGCACCCTTCCCGTCCGCCTTAAACAGATCAGTGCTACAACGATTCAGGTGGTGGATTTCCTCAGCCAGCACCCCAAGGTCGAAAAGGTGTATTATCCCTTTCATCCTTCCTTTCCCCAATACGAGCTGGCGAAGAAGCAGATGCAGGGTTGCGGCGGTTTGCTGACGATCACCCTCCGGGCCGGCAGCGCGGAGCAGGTGGAGCGGTTCTGCAACGCCCTCAGACATTTTTTCCTGGCCGTGTCCTGGGGCGGGCATGAGTCCCTGGTGTCCCCCTGGATCGCGGGCATACGCCGCGAGGACTTCGATCCGGCCAAGGAGGTCCATCGCCAGGTGCGGCTCTACGTGGGGCTGGAAGAGCCCGCTTTTCTCCTCCGGGACCTGCAGCAGGCCCTGGAGCTGGTCTGAAAGTTCAGGGAATATCTTGTGGCCGGTACGGAGGGCAGCCGCCCGCCCTTTCGGCGACGAAAGCGCCCATGCGGTTGGCCTTTTCCAGGGCTTCGCGGGGGGAACCGCCTTCCAGGCGGGCGGCGAGAAAGCCGGCGAGGAAGGCGTCACCGCTGCCTACGGTGTCGACGACATGGACGGCCCGCCCCGGGGCATGTTGCCAGTCGCCTTCATGCAGCAGGTAAGCGCCGCCAGCGCCATCCGTGACGATGAGGGTCCCCAGCCCGGTGCGCCGGCACAGGGCCCGGGCGCGGGCTTCCACATCGCCCTGCATGCCATACCAGCCGCTGATCTCCCGCAGTTCGGAAGTGTTCATTTTCACGATATCCGCTTTCTCCATCAGCATGCCGATGAGGGCCTCCGTATAATGCGGGGGGCGCAGGTTGACATCCAGTACCCTGGTCAGGGGCATGTCCAGCATGCCGTTCAGGGTGGCCCGGCTCACCGGGCTGCGGGCGGCCAGGGAGCCATAGACCAGGTAGTCCGCACCCAGGGCTGGCCAGACCGGATCCGGCTGGATATAGTCCCAGGCCACCTCCTCGACAATGTGGTAGGAGACCTCCTGGTTTTCGCCCAGTGTCACGTCCACGATGCCCGTGGGGTGCCGGGGGTCTACCTGCAGCCCGCCACCATGCATGCCGGCAGACGCCAGGAAAGCCGCGATGCCCCGGCCCCGCTCATCATCGCCCACCCGGCTGAGCATAGCGACGGGGGCGCCCAGCTGATGCAGGTGATAGGCGGCGTTGAGGGGGGCGCCGCCGATCTGCGGCCCGGAGGGGAGGAGATCCCACAGGACTTCTCCAAAGCAGAGGACGCGGGGGGCGAAAGTGGTGTCGGATGGCATAGGCATTTTGTTGTCAGGCTGGGCGAGCAGCGGATTAAAGGGTTTCGAGCATACGGGTATGCTCACGCAGGTACGCCGTCGGCGTATGCCCTGTGATGGCCTTGAATTGCCGGTTGAAATTGGACAGGTTGTTGAAGCCACAGGCGAAGCAGACCTGGGAGATGCTGCCCTGCCGTGCCATGAGCAGCTTGCAGGCATAGCCTATGCGCACCTCCAGCAGAAACTGCCAGTAGGTCTTCAGGGTCCGTGATTTGAAATACCGGCAAAAGGAATGGGGACTGACATTGGCGATGGCGGCGATCTCGCGTATGGTGATCTTGTGCTGGAAGCGATCGAGGGTGTAATTGTAAATGGCATTGATGCTGTCGGTATGCACCAGATCATAAGCACTGGTGAAGCCCGGGCTGGCGAGCAGCCGGTATTCTCCCGACTGGGCGATAATGTCAAGCACATGCAGCAGCGAGGCCAGTCGGGTCACCGGGCCTCCACTCAGCATGGCCTCCATCTGCCTGGCGACGCGGCGGCGCGTAGCACCGTAGAGCTTCAGGCCCCGCCGGGCCCGGTTCAGCACCGTCCTGAGCGGCTGCATCTCGGGCAGGCCGAGAAAATCTTTGCCCCAGAAATCCTCCCGGAAGTGAACGGCCACCGCCTCGATGGCCAGGTCCGGCCGTCCCTCAAAATAGACCGGGTCGCTGCGCCACAGGTGAGGCAGGTTGGCGCCCAGCAAGATCAGGTCTCCGTCGTCAAAGCGTTCCATGCTGTCGCCGACCAGGCGGGTGCCGCTGCCCTTGCGGATCAGGGTGAGCTCGACTTCCGGGTGGTAGTGCCAGTGGTTGTACAAATAGGGGTGGACGTCCTCATGCACACTGAAGGACTGATGCTGGCCGGTGTCTATCTTCCTGAGAATCGCTTTCATGGGCGGTATGGCGTAAAAATAGGCGAATCGTCCTTCAAAATAAAGGCGCCAAGCCAAAAAAGTATCAACATCGGCCAATTCTTTGGCAGCGTGTTCCTTCGCGCTTGCCGTACTTTGGGTTTCGTAGAGCCACCCGGACGGGGAGGGGGATTTTACGCCCCCAAGTCGTTTGTTTTGGTATTTTTGAACCCGGCACATATTGACATCACCTATGAAGTTATTCCGCACCGCCAGCAGCCTAGTCCTGCAACACGGGGATCAGTGGTTCGCCTTTCGGGAAGACTGGGACGGACTGGTCAGCGAAGGGGATTTGTACAGCAGCCTGGAGCAGCGCAGCGGCGCGGCTGACAGGATATCGGCGGAGGAGGCCGGGGCCTTGCTGCAAGGCCATCTCCTGGCGCCCATCGGAAGCCAGGAGGTCTGGGCCGCCGGGGTCACCTACCTGCGCAGCCGTGATGCCCGCATGGAAGAGGCCCAGGCCGCCGGCGGCGGAGATTTTTATGACAAGGTATATGTGGCCGAACGGCCGGAGCTGTTCTTCAAGTCGCAGGCTCACCGGGTGGCCGGGCCGGAGAGCCCCGTATATATCCGGCAGGACTCCACCTGGAATGTGCCGGAACCGGAGCTGACGCTGTTCATCAACGCCGAAGGCTCCATACAGGGTTATACCGTAGGCAACGACATGAGTTCCCGCAGCATAGAAGGTGAGAACCCGCTATACCTGCCCCAGGCCAAGGTCTATGAGCGTAGCGCCGCCCTGGGCCCCTGCCTGTACGTGCCCCGCGAGCCCCTGCCCGGGGGCAGCCTCATCAGCATGCGGATCCTGCGCGGCGCCACCGTGTGCTTCGAGGACAGCGTGGCCATTGACCGCATGAAACGCCGCCCGCAGGAGCTGGCGGACTACCTCTGCCGCGGCCTGCATTTTCCGGCAGGCTGTTTTCTGATGACGGGGACCTGCCTGGTGCCGGATAACAGCTTTACCCTGCAGGCCCATGATCGCGTGGAGATCACCATCGAGCACATTGGCACCCTGGTCAATACCGTGGCGGAATATCCCGTCGGCTGAAGGCCGTTTTTGTCTTAAATCCACCTGGAATCATAAAAAATAATGAAGCTCATGAGAAAACTCTTTTTTTTGCTGGCCCTGACCGTTTCTTTTCAGGCCTTCGGCCAAAGCGGCAAGTTTGACGGCTTGAATATGAACATGGGCAACCTGTACCGCCTGTCCGATGCCAAGACCCGGTCCATCAGCCCGGAAAACCGCACCGGAGAACCCGGTAAGGGAGGCATGGCCACCCTCAACGAGGGCACTGCCCGCAATGCCGCCCGCGACCTGGGCCAGGGTTGGAAAGTCAACCCCTACATCCACATCAAGCCCGGTGAAACGGTGACCCTCGCCGAGATCACCGGCCCCGGTGCCATACAGCACATCTGGATGACCCCCACGGGCAACTGGCGCTATTCCATTATCCGGTTTTACTGGGATGACGAGACCGAGCCTTCGGTGGAAGCGCCGGTGGGCGACTTCTTCTGCATGGGCTGGGGACGGTATGCGCAGGTCAATTCCCTGGCCGTATGCGTCAACCCGGGCAGCGCCTTCAACTGTTACTGGCTGATGCCTTTCCGCAAAAAATGCAGGATTACCATGGAGAACATCAACACGGAAGCCATGACCCTGTATTACCAGGTCGACTATACGCTAACGGATGTCCCGAAGGATGCCGGTTATTTCCATGCGCAGTTCCATCGCAGCAACCCCACCATAGGAGGGCTGGACACGCTGGTGAAGGACATCAAGGGGAAAGGACAATACGTAGGCACTTACCTGGCCTGGGGCGTGCACAACAACGGCTGGTGGGGTGAAGGCGAGATCAAGTTCTATATGGATGACGACACCCAGTTCCCCACCATCGCCGGCACAGGGACAGAAGACTATTTCTGCGGCTCCTACGATTTTGATACCCGCCACCGCAATGAAGCAGGGGTGGAGCAGGTCAGCTACACCGAGTTCTCCAATCCGTATACGGGTCTGCCGCAGGTCATCCGCGGGGACGGCCACTACGATGTCATGCAGCGGTTCGGGCTGTACCGCTGGCATATCCTGGATCCTATCCGCTTCGAAAAGCGGCTGACCGTGACCATCCAGGACCTGGGCTGGCGCAGCGGGGGCCGGTACCTGCAACAGGCCTCCGATATCAGCAGCGTCGTCTACTGGTATCAGACCGAGCCCCACAACCCCTTCCCGAAGATGCTTACCCGGGACGAGCTGGAGATGCACTAAGGCGCGGGGAGCCCCTGCCGCCCCGCGGGCGTGGGGGCTCCCCGACGAAAGGCCAACCGAGATGTGCTTAAAAAAGACTTTGAAGGTCACGGCGCTGCTCGCCGCCGGGCTGCTGTTTGCCGGCGCCCGGGCTCCCCTGCGGGCGCAGGCTCCGCCGGTGGCCCGCCCCCTGGTCACCCTGTCCAGTGAGCTGCGCGCCCTGTACACGCCGGCGAGCCTGGCGCGGTACAGGTCCGGCAGTGTAGTCGCCGAGGTATCCTCCTACGATACCACCGGGGGCAACGACGACGGTTTCAGCGGCCGGTATTCTTACCTGGAGAAAACCGCCGATGGCCACCTGGTGGTCTTCGATGCCGAAGGCAGCGGAGTGATCGAGCGCATATGGACGCCTACGCCTACCGAAGACACCCTGGATATTTACCTGGACGGCGCCAGCCGGCCCAGCCTGTCCATCCGCTTCATTGACCTGTTTTCCGGGAAGGTATACCCCTTCGTCGCTCCGCTCTGCGGCCATGAAGTGGGCGGTTATTACTGCTACCTGCCCATCCCGTTCCGCCGCGGATGCCGCATCGTATACAGGGGTGAAAAGATGCAGTTCTACCAGATCCAGTACCGGCGCTGCCCGGAGGGGGCGGCGGTCAGGACCTTCTCGCAGCCTTTGAGTGCCGAGGAAAAAGGCGCCCTGGACAAAGTGGCCAGCCTCTGGAGCCGCCCCCTGAAGGCGGCGGACATGGCCGGCCAGGCGCCCCTGGTCACGAACACCGCTATCACCGAGCTCATGCCGGGGCAGCGACAGGACATCCTCCGCCTGCAGGGCGGAGGCCGGTTGCTGGGCATAGAGCTCACGCCCGCCGATGCCCTGGCGGGGGCCAAGGATGTGGACATCATGATCCGCTGGGACGACGAGTCCGTACCGGCCGTGTATTGCCCCCTGTCGGATTTCTTCGGCTTCGCCTTCGGGCAGCCCTCCATGCAGAGCCTGCTCCTGGGCAGCGCCGCCGGCAGGGCCTACTGCTTCTTTCCCATGCCCTTTGACAAAAAAGCGGTCATCACCCTGATCCGGAGGAAAGGGGAAGGCGCCGCCGCATCCCCCCTGCGTCTGCGGACCCTGGTGCACTACAGCCGCCAGCCCCGCGACAAGGCCCGGGAAGGGAAGTTCTATACCCACTGGGCCAGCCGCCGCGACTACGGGGAGAACGAGCCGCATGTGTTCCTCCATACCCGCGGCCGGGGACATTATGTGGGGACCGTCCTGCAGGCGCAGGGGCTGAACCCCGGCATGACCCTGTTTTTCGAAGGGGATGATTCCACGGTGATCGACGGGCAGCTGCGCATGCATGGCACCGGCTCGGAAGATTACTTCAACGGCGGCTGGTATGCCCTGCTGGACCGCTGGGATGCCCGGATGAGCCTGCCCCTGCACGGCGCGCTGGACTATTCCCTGCCTCTGGCCCGTACGGGCGGCTACCGCCTTTTCCTGAGCGACAAGATGTCATTTGACAAGGAGATCTACCACAGCATAGAACATGGGCCGGAGCACAACAACATGCCCGCCCATTACACGTCGCTGGCCCTGTATTACTGCGACACGCCGCCGGCGGCCGCGGCGGCCCCTACAGCCGGGAATACCCGCCTGGAGCATCCCGAGACCCTTATGATCTACCCCCAGTTGATGAAGTTCGAGGCGGGTGGGCATGTGGACTTCCGCTTCGCGGGCCCCCTGACCATGACCGCGGACAACGGCTCCCTGGTGCGTATAGCCCTCGACAGGATCCCCGAAGGGCGCTACAAGCTGTACCTGGACATGAACCGTTCCCCGAAGGGGGGATCGTTTTCGGTCTGGCAGCGCCAGTCCCAGCGCAGCGACTGGGTGTCCGCTTACGGGGAAAAGCAGGAGCATGTTCCCGAGCAGTATGTATGCGAGCTGGAGGTCAGGGATTTCCAGCGTACGCTGACCCTGCGTTTCCGCAGCGAAGGGGAGCGCAGGGAGCTGCAGCTGAACCGCCTTATCCTGAAGCGCATCACCCCGGCGGATGAATGAGGCCGGTCCGGAGTTTCTGATATCGACAACCTTCAAAACCTCACCGATGAGAAATTGTATTTTTGTTTTGTTCATCATCTCCGCCATGGCCGTTACCTCCTGTCAGCAACAACCCCGTGCCACGGGCGAGGAGACCAGCTATGCGGAGGGCAGCTACGGTCACGACCTGCAGTTCCTCAGGGAACATGACAGCACGCTGGTGCAGCTGCGCAGCTCCGACGGGCAATCCGCTGTCATCGTGTCCCCCCGCTATCAGGCCAAGGTCTTCACCTCCACGGCCGAAGGGCCCGCTGGGCAGAGCTTCGGATGGGTGCACTACAAGGCCTTCGACGGCC
>CBINPH010000132.1:0-8352 GCA_966252445.1 uncultured Chitinophagaceae bacterium
GGTTCAGGGGGCCGGGTTCATTGTTTTCGGATATGGTGGGCGGCTTTGTCCAGGAACTGGCCGGACATCTTCTTCAGCTCGGGCGAGGGCGTCCGGGTCCGCAGCTGCTCCAGGCGCTGCAGGAAATCGGGGTCGTTGAACAGGGTGCCGGCCTCCCGCTGCTGCATCAGCCCGTTGAGCAGGGCGCTGCGCAGCTCCTGCGGGGCCTTGTCATCCAGCACCAGGGTGCGGGCGTGCTGCAGGAAGCGCTGCGGGTCGGCCACCCGCAGGGCGGAGGCGCTGGCCATGCGCAGCGGAGCATCTTCGCCGGCGTCGCCCATGAGGCCGGCCAGCACCTCCCCGGCTCCGGGGTCCCTGGCCAGCACATGCACCGCCTCCATGCGGGCCGGCCGGTCCGTGCCGGGGCGCTGCAGCAGCTCCCGCACCAGCGGGAAATAGTCGCCGTGGTCGTCGTAGCCCAGGAACTGGATGGCCAGGGCCTGGGGCACCAGGGCGCTCCCCTCCCCCTTCAGGGTGGCCTTCAGGCGGGTCTGCACCAGCTCGTCCTTGTGCTGGGCCAGGGCTTCCGCCGCCAGGGTGCGCAGCTCGGCGTCGCCGTCGTCCAGCAGGCTCCTGAGGGTATTCATCCAGGCCGGCCGCAGGGCGGGGAACAGGGGAGAGCTGAACTCCAGGGCCTTGAGGGCGCGGAACAGGGCCCGGCGCAGCAGCGCCGGCGTCCCCGCGTCGCCGAGCAGGCTCAGCAGTTCCAGCAGGGTGTCCTCGCTGCCGGCGGCGGCCGAGACCAGCCGGGGTGGCACCAGGGCCCTGATCTCGGCGGGGGCGGAGGGGTCGCGGAGCAGGGCCATGGCCTTGTCCATGGCCGGGCCTTCCTTCAGGGCAGGCAGGGCCTGCAGGGCTTCGCCCTGTTCCCCGGCGGTAGCGGCGTCCAGAAAGCGGGCCAGCTGGGCTTCGTAGGCGGCCTGGGCGGAGCGTATGCGCTCCTGCATCTCCTCACGGGTAGGTATCTTGGCCATGGCGTCAGTTTACACAAAGGGTACATCATCAAAGGAGACATAATGGGTATGCCCTTCTGTCTTCCCTATATAGTCTATGGCCTCCTCCACCTTGGGATGGGGGGAAGGCATGGCGGCGAAGTTGAGCTGGGGCAGCGGTCCCCCCGGCGAGGTCGGCGGCTTGTGCAGGGAGGCGTCCCCGTCCCAGGGCCACAGCGTGTCCCCCGGGGCATCCCCGAAACCCGTGGACCCGTTGCTGGAAAAGGAGTTGTTGTCCGAGGGCTCGAAGCGGTTGTTGGTCCATTGCCATTTGGCCCAGAGGCGGTCCACGTTGCAATGCAGCATAAAGAAAATGGGATCCTGGGTCGCCGTGCCGATGTTGTTGATGGGCCCCAGGTTGAAGCTCACATGGGCTGAGCCGTGGGGGTCGCCCTCCATGGTCCTGAACTGCTCATAGCCCGAGCCCAGGGCCAGGGTCGCCGTCTCGTCCCGCAGGCTGGGGTTGCCGGTATCCGTGTTGAACCCCGGCCGTCGCACCACGCCGGTGTTGCCGTTCACGGTCCAGTTGCGCATGGGGTTGCTGCCGGCGAAGGTCACCCGCCCGGTGACGGGATCCGGATGGCCGCCGAGTAAATCGTCCTGGGACAGGTTGGGCGCCGGCTGGTCGAAGCGCCAGTAGGGCATGCACACGCTGGGGTCGATCTCCTGCAGGCGCCGTTCGATGTCCAGCACGAAGACGCGGTGCCAGACCAGGAAGGACGGGCGGCCATGGATCTCCGGGTTGGCCTGCAGGTTGTGGTCGTCCAGGAACACCTGGTAATCGGCCGTGCGGGCGTTGAAGGCGGCATAGGCGGCCAGGAAGCGGTCCCGCTCCCCGGTGCTCAGGGTGTTGGCGTTCTTGCGGATGCGCACCATCAGGGGCTGCTCCAGCAGCACCGTGTTCGTGGCCGCGTCCTGCACGGAGAGCTTGCCGTCCTGATCGTTGGTGCTGGGGAAGCCGGGCTTGCCCGCAATGAAGAAGTTGAGGTCACTGCCGTCGCCGCGCAGGGTCAGGGTGAGGCTGTCCTGGGGCGCGTCTCCGTAGGCCGCCCGGAAGACCAGCTGCCCGCCGGTCGTGGTATCGGCGTTGCGCAGCACCACCTGCCGGTCCGCGACGCCGCCGGGGCTCGCCCGCAGGATGCATGGCGAGGGCGTCCAGGACAGGTATACCCGGTTGTTGGCCGCCTTGTTGATCAGGAGCTGCAGGCCCCCGGAGGAGGTGACGTCAGTGGGCGGAATATGGCGCGCGCGTTCGAGGCCGCCGTGGCCGGCTTTGTTGCCCTTGGTAAGGAAGCCCATAACTTTTGATACTTTTTGGGGTTAAAAGCAATATCAAAACTTATAGCTGACGGGGGAAGTCCGGGAAAGTGGATCACGGGACGTAGGCTGCGGGGTTAACGGTCTTCCGGTGTCGACACGAATATAAGACAAATGCGGGGACTGTCCAAACCCGGCGCGTTTTTTCTGCTGCAAGGCCTCCTTGGGCGGGGTCTTCCCGGGACCATAAAAAAAGTTGGGCCAAATTTTTACTGATTATCAATACGATATAAGGGTGTATCCCAAATTTCCCCGGAAAAACTTGGTGGGGCCGGGGCTTCTGTCTACCTTTGCAGTCCTTTTAAAAACCGCCCCCGGGCGGCCATTATACAAACGATCGGCAAGTTATGAACACGTTAAGTTTTAAGACCAAGTCGGCCAACGACGCCACCGTGCAGCGCCAGTGGTATGTGGTGGACGCCACCAACCTGACGCTGGGCAGGATGAGCACCCGCATCGCCTCCGTCCTGCGCGGGAAGAACAAGGCCTATTACACGCCCCATGTGGACTGCGGGGACTATGTGGTGGTGATCAACGCCGACAAGGTCGTGCTCACCGGCGAGAAGCTGCGGGACAAGGAGTACATCACCTTCTCCGGCTATCCCGGCGGCCAGAAGAAAGAGACCGCCGCCAACCTGCTGAAGCGCCGCCCCGAGGCACTGATCGAAAGGGCCGTGAAAGGGATGCTGCCCAAGACCCGCCTGGGCCGCCAGATGATCAAGAAACTGTTCGTCTATGCCGGCGCCGAGCATCCGCACGCCGCGCAGCAACCCCAGACCCTCAACCTTAAAGGATAAGACAAGATGGAAAATAAGACCAACCAGATCAGTTCCCTGGGCCGCCGCAAGGAGGCCGTTGCCCGCGTATTCGTCGAAAGGGGCAGCGGTGCCATCCTGGTCAACGGCCGGGACTATAAGGCCTACTTCCCCCTCATCTACCTGCAGAACCAGGTAGAGCTTCCCCTGAAGTCCATCGAGGCCGCCGACAAGTTCGACGTAAAGGTGAACATCACCGGGGGCGGCATCAAGGGCCAGGCCGAGGCCATCAAGCTGGGCATCGCCCGCGCCCTGTGCAAGATCAGCGAGGAATACCGGCCCGCCCTGAAGCATGCCGGCACCCTCACGCGCAACCCCAGGGAAGTGGAACGCAAGAAGCCGGGCCAGAAGAAAGCCCGCAAGAGCTTCCAGTTCTCCAAGCGCTGATGCCGCCGCGCGGAGCCCTTATTCATTCAACTTCATTATGACCTAATACGATGGAAGACAACAACACTTCTCTGCAGCAACAGTTACTCGAAGCGGGCGTGCATTTCGGACACCTGAAGAAGAAATGGAACCCCAAGATGCTGCCGTACATCTTTGCCGAGAAAAAAGGCATCCATATTATTGACCTGAACAAGACCACCGAGTCGCTGGAAGAAGCGGCCGCGGCCCTGAAGTCCATCGCCCGCAGCGGGAAAAAGATCATGTTCGTGGCTACCAAGAAGCAGGCCAAGGAGATCGTGACGGACGCTGCGCAGAAAGTGAACATGCCCTTCGTCACCGAGCGGTGGCTGGGCGGCATGCTGACGAACTTCTCCACCATCCGCAAGAGCGTGAAGAAGATGCAGAGCATCGAGAAGATGCTGGGCGACGGCACCCTGGAGAACGTCACCAAGAAGGAGCGCCTCACGCTGCAGCGCGACAAGGACAAAATGGAGAAGGTGCTGGGCGGCATTGCCCAGCTGGCCCGGCTCCCGTCGGCCCTGTTCCTGGTGGACATCACCCATGAGCACATCGCCCTGGCGGAGGCCCGGCGCCTGAACGTGACCACCTTCGGCATGGTGGACACCAACTCGGATCCCACCAAGGTGGACTTCCCCATACCCTCCAACGACGACGCCACCAAGTCGATCGCCATCATCCTGCAGTATGTCACGGCCGCCATCGCCGAGGGCCTGCAGGAGCGCGCCCAGGACAAGGAACAGGAAGGCAGTGAGGAAGAGGAGGCAGAGAACGAGAAGAAGGCCCGCCTGATGGAGCTCACCGCAGAGGGGGAAGAGGACCGCAAGCATGGCCGCGGCCGTGGCAAGGGCCCGGCAGCGGGCACCCATGGCGGACAGCCCAAGCGCCGCGTACCCCTGGCCGGCGGCGGCGGACGCAGGCCGGCACAGAAACGCTGATTACAACGGAAACGACTATACTGAAATAAGAGAACTTAACATCATGGCAACCATAACCGCAAGCGATGTGAATCAACTGCGCCGCCAGACCGGCGCGGGCATGATGGACTGCCGCAAGGCGCTGGTCGAGAGCGACGGTGACTTCGAGAAGGCAGTGGACTATCTGCGCAAGAAAGGACAGAAGGTCGCCGCCCTGCGCTCCGACCGCGAGACCAAGGAAGGGGTGGTGATCGCCCGCACCGCGGACGACGCCCGCAGCGGCGCCGTCGTCTGCCTCAGCTGCGAGACCGATTTCGTGGCCAAGAACGAGGACTTCGTCCGTTTTGGCGAGGCGCTGGCCGCGCTGGCGCTGCAGCCGGACCTGGGATCCCTGGAGGCCCTGTCCGCCGCCACCCTGGACGGCACGCCCGTGGCCGACAGGATCAACGACCTGGTCGCCAAGATCGGGGAAAAGATCTCCCTGAGCCGCTTTGAAAAGATCGAAGCCCCTTATGTGGCTTCCTATATCCATGGCAACTTCCGCATGGGCGTGCTGGTGGGCTTTTCGAAACCCATCTCCGAAGAAGCCGCCAAGGACATCGCCATGCAGATCGCGGCCATGAACCCCATCGCCGTCAACGAAGAGCAGGTGCCGGCCGATGTGCTGGCCCGCGAGAAAGAGATCGCCGTGGAGCAGGTGAAGGCCGAAGGCAAGCCTGCCGAGATGGCCGAGCGCATCGCCCAGGGCAAGCTGAACAAGTTTTTTAAGGAAAATACCCTGCTGGCGCAGGCCTTCGTGAAGGACAACGCCCGCAGCGTGGCCGACTACCTGACTTCCGTGGACAAGGAAGTCTCCGTCACCGCCTTCCGCCGCGTGGTACTGGGATAGGCTTTGGCCGCCCCTGCCCGGGGATGCAAGAGACAGGAGAGAACATCCGTTCTCTCCTTTTTTGTGCCTGCCGGCGCCGCATTTCCCAAACAATCCTGTAAATTGCGGGCGCTTTTGGATTTTTTTTCTCCACCACAAACACCGGCATGTTACCCAAATACAAGCGTATTCTGCTCAAGCTCAGCGGCGAATCCCTGATGGGGGGGAAGAATTTCGGCATCGATCATTCGGTGATCGCCCAGTATGCGGGCGATATCAAAGAGGTGATGGACCTGGGCGTCCAGGTCGCCATTGTCATCGGGGGCGGCAACATCTACCGCGGCATGGATGAAAAGGAGACCGGCATCGAAAGGGCGACGGGCGACTACATGGGCATGCTGGCCACCGTGATCAACGGCATGGCCCTGCAGAGCGGCATAGAAAAGATCGGCCTGTATACCCGCCTGCAGTCGGCCATCAAGATGGAGCAGATCGCCGAGCCCTATATACGGCGCCGCGCCATCCGTCACCTGGAAAAAGGGCGCGTGGTGATCTTCGGCGCCGGCACCGGCAATCCCTATTTCACCACCGACACGGCGGCATCCCTGCGGGCCATCGAGATCCAGGCCGACGTGATCCTCAAAGGCACCCGCGTGGACGGCATCTATACCGCCGACCCGGAGAAAGACAAGAACGCCAGGCGCTACAACGTCATCACCTTCGAGGAGGTGTACCAGAACAACCTCAACGTGATGGACATGACGGCCTTCACCCTCTGTCACGAGAACAAGCTGCCCATCATCGTCTTCGACATGAATACTCCGGGCAACCTGCTGAAGGTGGTCAGCGGCGAGAAGGTCGGCACCCTGGTCACCACCGAGGTCCGCCAGCGCGCGAAATACTGATCCGCTACATTTTTTTCCGCTTTCCGCTTGCCATGCACATAGGTTGCACTGCAGGGCTGCATCTTTGCGCCATGATGTCCCGGGAAAGTGCTATTATTTTTAGCTTGTTCTATATATCTTTGCTAAATTTGTTGACAGCGCCGGAAAAGAAGGCCGGTCCTTCCCCGGATACCCACTGCTTACCTTTGTAAAAAAACCAGATCATGGCCAAAGAAAACGGAAGTACCAACAACGAAAAGCTCAAGGCGCTGCGCCTTACCCTGGATAAGATCGACAAGGACTTCGGCAAGGGGTCCGTGATGATGATGAACGAGCGGGTGGAACGGGAGATGAACGTCATCCCCACCGGCTCCATAGGCCTGGACGTCGCCCTGGGCGTGGGGGGCCTGCCCCGCGGCCGCGTGGTCGAGATCTACGGACCTGAATCCTCGGGCAAGACCACCATCGCCATCCACGTGATCGCGGAGGCCCAGAAAAGGGGAGGCATCTGCGCCATCATCGATGCGGAGCATGCCTTCGACGCGGTCTATGCGAAGAAGCTGGGGGTGGATGTGGAGAACCTGCTGATCTCCCAGCCCGACTACGGGGAACAGGGCCTGGAGATCGCCGACCGGCTCATCCTCTCCGGCGCCGTGGATGTGGTGGTGGTGGACTCCGTCGCCGCCCTGGTGCCCAAAGGCGAGCTGGAAGGAGAAATGGGGGACAGCAAAATGGGCCTGCAGGCGCGGCTGATGTCGCAGGCCCTGCGCAAGCTCACCGCCACCATCAGCAAGACCAACTGCTGCTGCATCTTCATCAACCAGCTCCGCGAAAAGATCGGCGTGATGTTCGGCAACCCCGAGACCACCACCGGCGGCAACGCCCTGAAGTTCTATGCTTCCGTGCGCCTGGACATCCGCCGCCTGGCCCAGATCAAGGACGGGGACGGCGCCATCGGCAACCGCACCCGGGTGAAGGTGGTGAAGAACAAGGTGGCCCCGCCTTTCCGCCAGGCCGAGTTCGACATCATTTACGGGGAAGGGGTGTCCAAGACCGGGGAGATCATCGACCTGGGCGTGGACTACGGCATCCTGCAGAAGAGCGGCTCCTGGTTCAGCTATGCCGACAACAAGCTGGGGCAGGGCCGCGAAGCCCTGCGCCAGCTGCTCCTGGACAACCCGGAGCTGGCCGCCGAGATCGAAGGCAAGATCCGGGAAAAACTGGCGCCCCAGGGCTGAGCCACCCTACCGGCCTCCGGCTTCCCGGAGCATAAGGAGGCAGGCAGCACGAATGTCCATGCCGAAAAAAATCGCCATCATCGGACCCGAGTCCACGGGCAAGAGCACCCTCAGCGAGGGCCTGGCCCGTGCCCTGGACGCTCCCTGGGTTCCGGAATACGCCCGCGCATACCTCGAAGCCCTGGACAGGGCATATACCGAGGCCGATCTGCGGCTGATCGCCGCAGGGCAGCTGGAGGCCGAGGACCGGGCGGCAGCCCGGGCGGACGGAGGGTTGCTCTTCTGCGACACCGACCTCTACGTCATCAAGGTCTGGAGCGAGGCCAGTTTCGGGCGCTGCGACCCCTGGATACTCGCCCGCATCGCCGACCGGCGCTATGACCATTACCTCCTCACCGACATTGACCTGCCCTGGCAGCAGGATCCCCTGCGGGAGCATCCCGAGCCGCGCATGCGGGAATATTTTTATAAGCAGTACAGGGATATCGTCATCCACTCCGGAGTGCCCTGGACCCCGATCAGCGGCTCGGGGGAGGCGCGCCTGCGCAAGGGCATAGCCGCCGTCAGGGCGCTCATGGGCTGACCATGCCGCATTCAGGGTTTTCCTTCCAGCCTGTCGGCCTCCGCCCGGCTGCCCAGCCGCAGGCTCAGGGGCAGGCCCAGCCGCTTTTGGGTCATCCATTCCACTTTGCAGAAGAAGCCATAACAACGCCGGTACCAGGCGGCTCCGCCCGCTGGCTGCCGGGGCGCCGCGGCGGGAGAAAAGGTCATGGCCGGGGGCAGGAAGCCGGCCTGCACATGGACGGCCCGGCCCTGTGCAGGGGGCGACAGGGTGATCCGCGGCGGCGCTGCCGGGTAGGACAGGGCGGCCGGGGCC
>CBINPH010000133.1:0-8257 GCA_966252445.1 uncultured Chitinophagaceae bacterium
GGCTGGGCCCCTCCAACACGCGGGGCATGTCTTTCATGCTCCTGTGCAGGTGGTCGCCCACCTGCGCCGGCGTCCAGCTGCCCGGGTGAGGGGCGGTGTTCATCAGGGATGGGGGAAAGCCCAGCAGGGCCCGCCGGAAATCGGCGGCATGGGCTTGCAAGGCAGGGATCTGGGCTTGCTGTGTCATAGGGTCTTGGTTTTGGTTCAGGCCGTCCTACAAAAGTAAGTTCCATCTACGGAGTGGAAGGGGGGTAAAAAAGACTTTGTAAGGGGCCTATCGCGGCTCACCAGTTTTCAGGGACACAGGGGCGCCAGCCATCCACGGGCCGTATGGTGCCGCAGGCGGGGCTGCCATCGCCGCCCCGGCCGGGAATGCGGGCCTGCCAGCAGCTGCCTGCCGCCAGGGTTTCGGGGTCGGGCAGGGGGACCTTGATGCGCCGGCTCCAGGGGCTGTCCTGCTGGCCGGCGAAGGTGCCCACGTCGAGGTACAGAAACCGTCCCCCCCGGGGGCCATGGACGAAGGGCCCTCCAAGGCTGGACCTGCCGTCCCGCCCGGGACGCAGCGGGACGTGGCATTCGAAGCGCAACGCCTGGCCGTCGCCGCGCTGGCGCTGGGTCACCTCGAAGGCGCTGCCGCCGCCCCGCTGCAGGCCGATGTCCACCCCCGGTGGCGGCTCTTCCAGGATGATGCGCAAAGTAATGGGGGGGCTGCCCTGCTCCCTGGTCATGGCGCAGGGATGATGGAGAGAATGCCTTCAATGTACCTACGGTCGTTGCTCAGCCGGGGCACTTTGTGCTGGCCGCCCAGCTTGTCGCTCTGCTTCAGCCAGGCGGTGAAGGTCCCCGCCGGCAGCACCTTCAGCAGGGGGCGGCGCATGGCGATGTCCTTGTAGCGTTTGGCTTCGTAATCCGAGTTCAGGGATTGCAGGGTACGGTCCAGGATGTCGGTAAAAGCCTCGATATCCGAGGGCGGGGTGGCGAACTCGATCAGCCATTCATGCGCGCCGTTGCCGCCGTCGCTGAAATATACCGGGGCCGCAGTATAGTCGTTGATGATGGCGCCGGTGCAGCGTGCGGCTTCAGCCACCGCCTTGTCGGCGTTGTCCACGATCACTTCCTCGCCGAAGGCGTTGATGAAGAAACGGGTGCGCCCCGTCACCTTGATGCGGAAAGGCTTCAGGGTGGTGAACTCCACCGTGTCGCCCAGCATGTAGCGCCAGAGGCCGCCGTTGGTGCTGATGACGACCGCATAGTTCCGTCCGGTCTCCACTTCATTGAGCTGGATGGTCCTGGGCTCCGCCGCGTCCAGCTCTTCCACGGGCATGAACTCGTAAAAAATGCCGTGGTTGAGGAACAGCAGCAGGCCTTCGTTGTGCAGGAGCAGGTCCTGGGCCGCGAAAAAGCCTTCCGAAGCGTTGTAGGTCTCCTGGTACCGCATGAGGGGCGAAGGGATGAGCTGCCGGAACTGCTGGGCATAGGGCACGAAGCTCACGCCGCCGTGGATGTAGAGCTCCAGGTTCGGCCAGACTTCGGTGAGGGTGGCCTTGCCTGTGATCTCCAGGATACGCCGGATGAGCACCACCGTCCAGGTAGGCACCCCGGCGATGGAGGTGACGTTCTCCGCGATGGTGGCCTGGGCGATGCGCTCGATCTTGGCTTCCCATTCGTCCATCAGGGCGATGGACAGCTCCGGCGTCTTGACCAGCTGTCCGTAGAAAGGCATGTTCTGCAGGATCACCGCGCTGAGGTCTCCGTAGAACGATTCCTCACCCAGCTGGTTGACCTGGTGGCTGCCGCCGATGACCAGGGCCTTGCCCGTCAGCAGGTCGGATTCCGGGAAATTGTGGTAATACAGGGTCAGCACATCGCGGCCCGAGCGGTAGTGGCATTCGTGGAGGCTTTCCTGGCTGACCGGTATGAACTTGCTCTTGTCGCTTGTCGTGCCGCTGGACTTGGCAAACCAACGGATGGGCGTGTTCCACAGCAGGTTTTGCTCCCCCTGCATGATGCGCTGGATATAGGGCTTCAGGCTCTCGTAGTCCGTGAGGGGAACCTGCCGTTTGTAATCGGCGATGCGATAGATCTTCTCGAACTGGTAGTTCTTCCCGTATTCGGTAGACTGGGCCTGGGAAAGCAGGTCATGAAACACCTGCTCCTGTGTCTGCACGGGGGACTGAATGAAACGGTCGATACGGTTCAGCCGGAGCCTGGCCAGGCGCGATATGGCGGGAATGAGTATCTTCATAGGTGCATCAGGAGGATGATCGTGCTGCGTCTTCAAGGATCTTCCTGCCCCGGAACTCAAAGCTCTCGCCCAAATATACTTTCCTTACCTGGGGGTCGGCGGCCAGCTCTTCGGCCGTGCCCGATTTGAGGATGTTGCCCTCGAACAGCAGGTAGGCCCGGTCGGTGATGGACAAGGTCTCCTGCACGTTGTGGTCGGTGATGAGGATCCCGATGTTCTTCAGCTTCAGCCTGGCGACGATATGCTGGATGTCTTCCACGGCGATGGGGTCTATGCCGGCGAATGGCTCGTCCAGCAGCATGAACTTCGGGTCCACGGCCAGGGCGCGGGCGATCTCTGTGCGGCGGCGCTCCCCGCCGCTGAGCACATCGCCGTTGTTCTTGCGGACATGCTGCAGATGGAACTCGTCGAGCAGGGATTCCAGCTTGGCCTTCTGCTCACCCTTCGTCAGCCGGGTCATCTCCAGGACGGCGGCGATGTTGTCCTCCACGCTCAGCTTGCGGAACACCGAAGCCTCCTGGGGGAGATAGCCGATGCCCATCTGCGCCCGCTTGTACATGGGCAGCCGGGTGATGTTGACCTGATCCACGAAGACCTCCCCCTCGTCCGGCTTGATGAAGCCGACGATCATGTAGAACGTCGTGGTCTTGCCCGCCCCGTTGGGCCCCAGGAGCCCCACGATCTCGCCCTGGGATACCTCCACTTCCACATGGTCCACGACAGTGCGGTTGCGGTAATGTTTGACCAGGGATTTTGTGTACAGCTTCATCCGGCTACTTTATGGGCCCTCCGGGACCCGGCCCACCGCCCCGGCACAAAGACGCGGAGGGCGTATCCTCCGTCTTTCCGGGTTTCGCCGGCGGGGCCGGCGTCAACAACCCATAGGGTCGGACAGCAAAAATAATCATTTCAGGCGGTTTAGGGTGCAAAAACCGCGGGGATGCCGGCCCGGCGGCGGCGGCGGATTTTTGGCGGCTGATTGGGGTTTTTTACCGAATTGCCGTAGGTTTGCACAACTTTTTTTTAACCACAGGCCGCATGAAGGTCATCGACCACATACAGAACGCCCGCGATACGCTGATCTCCTTCGAAATCCTGCCTCCCCAGAAAGGCAAGGGTATAGAATCCATTTATCGTCACCTGGATCCCCTGATGGAGTTCAAGCCGGCCTTCATCAACGTGACCTACCACCGCAGCGAGTACATGTTCAAGAAGCGTGCCGACGGCAGCTTCGAGCAGGTGGAGGTGCGCAAGCGCCCGGGCACGGTGGGCATCTGTGCGGCCATCATGAACCACTACCGCGTAGATGCAGTGCCGCACCTCATCTGCGGGGGCTTCAGCCGGGAGGAGACCGAGAACGCCCTCATCGACCTCAGCTTCCTGGGCATAGACAATGTGCTGGTGCTCCGGGGCGACGCACCCAAGAACGAGACGTTCTTCACGCCCCATCCGCATGGTCATCATTATGCCATAGAGCTGTTGCAGCAGGTGGCCAACATGAATAAGGGGATATACCTGGAAGAGGATCTGCAGAACGGGCTCAAGACCGCCTTCTGCATAGGGGTGGCCGGCTATCCCGAGAAGCATTTCGAGGCGCCCAACCTGGAGACCGATCTCACCTACCTGAAGCGGAAGGTAGAGCTGGGGGCCCAGTACATCACCACCCAGATGTTCTTCGACAACAGCAAGTTCCTCGAGTTCGTCCGCCGCTGCCGCGACATGGGCATCCAGATCCCCATCATCCCCGGGCTCAAGCCCATCACCACCAAAAAGCAGCTCACCGTACTGCCGCATATCTTCCATATAGACTTCCCCGAGGAACTGTGCAAGGCCGTGATGGCCTGCAAGGACGATGCCGCCGTGCAGGAGGTGGGCAAGGAATGGCTGCTGCAGCAGTGCCGGGAGCTCAAGGCCGCCGGTATCCCCGCCTTGCATTTCTATACCCTTGGCAAGGCCTCGGTCATCCGCGATGTGGTGAGTGCGCTCGTCTGAGCCCTCATTTTCCTGCCGCCGCCTGCGCTCCGGCGGTTGTTAAAAGAAACCCTACATTTGATCCGTTCAAGGGCCAAATATCCGTTTCTATGCAACTGTCCCTCTATCCTTTTGAGCTGCCCTTCCGGCATCCATTCACGATTTCCAGGAAGTCCAAGACCAGCCAGCCCCTGCTCGTGGTGGAGCTGAGCGACGGCCCCTGGTCCGGCCTGGGAGAGACCGCCGACAACAGCTATTACCATATGACCGTGCCCCGGCTGATGGCTGACCTGGAGGCGCTGCGCAAGCTGCTGAGCAGCTACGAGCTGCAGGATCCCGAAGAGCTCTGGGCCGACCTGCATGCCCACCTGCATCACAATTTGTTTGCCCTCTGCGCCCTAGACATGGCGGCCTGGGACCTTTATGCCAAAAAGCAAAACAAGAAACTGTACGAGATCTGGGGGCTTGACATCTCCCACAACCCCATGACCGACTACACCATCGGCATCGACAGCGTCGACAACATGGTTCGCAAACTCCGGGAGTTTCCCTGGCCTATCTACAAGATCAAGCTGGGCACGGCCGATGATGTGGCCATCGTCAGGGCCCTGCGCCGTCAGAGCGACGCCGTCTTCCGCGTGGACGCCAACTGCGCCTGGTCGGCCGACGAAACCCTGCGCAATGCCCGCATCATGGCCGATCTTGGGGTGGAATTCATCGAGCAGCCGCTGCCGGCAGACGACATCGAAGGCATGAAAAAAGTCTTTCGCGACGCGGCCCTGCCGCTGATCGCCGACGAGAGCTGCGTGCAGGAGGAAGATGTGCTGTCCTGCCAGGGGTTGTTCCACGGCATCAACATCAAGCTCACCAAATGTGGGGGCATCACCCCCGCCCTGCGCATGATCTCCCGCGCCAAACAGCTGGGACTGCGTGTCATGACAGGGTCCATGAACGAGAGCACGGTAGGCACCTCGGCGGTGGCGCACCTGTTGCCTTACCTGGATTATGTGGACATGGACGGCCCCCTGCTGCTGGGCGAAGACATCGCCGACGGGGTCCGCTTCGATGCGGGCCGCATCATCTATGCCGACCGCCCGGGCACCGGCGCCCGCCTGAAAGACCGGGTCGCCTCCTGAGCACCGCCTTCTCCCAACGGTTCAGAACTTGTAACGGAGTCCCAGCTGGAGCCCCCAGGTGCTGGTGGGGCTGAAGTTCGGTACAAAAGCTTTCGTGGCCAACGCGTTGTCGTAGGTGTTCATGGTGTACTGCGGCACGCCGCTGTTGTCCACGCCTGCGAATTTCAGGGGGTTGGCGATGGAATACATCTGCCGGTAACCCCAGTTCTTCCAGCGGTTGCTGATGAGGTTGGGCAGGTTGACGATATCCACGCTGAGTTCCAGGGTATGCTTGGTACCGCCCTGGGTGCTGAGGTAGAAGTCCTGCAGGAAGCGCAGGTCCATCTGGTTGAACCAGGGCGTCAGCCCGCCGCCGCGGCGCACATATTCTCCCTTGTGTTTTTTCAGGTAGGGGCTGCTGGCGATGAACTGGTCATAGGCTTCCTGCTGCTCGGCCACGGAATAGTCCGCGGTCGCTACGAAAGGCACATCCGCCCCGTGGGCATACACGTACATCAGGTCGGAATTGTTGCCGTCGCCGTTCAGGTCCCCCGACACGATATAGCTGTAGGCGCTCTGGTTCATCCCCTGGTAGAACAGGGAGAGGGTGCTGGCCAGGTGCCCGGCGTATTCGATGCGGTAGGATAGCTCAGCCACCACCCGGTGGGGGAGGCCATAGGTGAAGTCGCCCAGCTCCTCGGCATTCGTGGGCCCCACATTGTAGATGGACTGCCAGGCCGAGGTGGCGCGGCTGCCGGGATTGGGGCTCACCTCCCTGGACCTGGTGAAGGTGTAGGCCACCGAGCCGTAGAACCCGTTGGAGAACGCCTTGGACAGCTGCGCAGTGGCGGCCATGGAATAGCCCTTGCTGGTGTTCTCCAGGATGATCTCCTGGCCCAGGTCGGGATAGTAGTATTTCTGGTCCCCGGACTGCGTAGGCAGGTAATAGGGCCGGCGGTCTTCGCCGTTCAGCTTGCCGGTAGGATCTTTCAGGTTCACATTGCGCATCTTGACGGCGTGGATGTCCTTGGTGAACATCAGGTCCACAGTGGCCGTGAACCCGTTGCCCAGCTCTTTGTCCGCGCCCAGGTCGGTGCGCCATACCTGCGGGAACTTGAAACCCCGATCGATCAGCACGAAGCTCTGTGGCGCGGAGGAGACATCGGGCTTCTGGGGAAACAGGCTGAGATAGGCCGTGGGATCCGGGTTGAACACGATCCCCAGGTCGGCGGGGCTCTGCGGCGTATTGACGGTGTTGACGTAGACGCTGGCCTGGTACATGCCGTTGTTGGAAGGCATGTTGGTCAGCCACACGAAGGGGATTTTTCCCGTGAAGATGCCGGTGCCCCCGCGCAGGATCAGGGACTTGTCGTTCAGGACATCCCAGCGGAAGCCCACCCGCGGGGAGAGCAGAACGGAGGATGTCGGCCAGGCGCCCGTGTTGAAATGGGCGAGGTTGCCGTTCCTGTCCGGGAAGGCGAGGGCCGTGATGGCGGGATTTTCAATCGGGTGCTCACCGAAAATCGGCAGGTCGGCGCGGATGCCCGCCGTCAGCTTCAGCCGCGGGCTTACCTGGAACTCGTCCTGCAGGTAGAGCCCGGCCTGGCCCAGCTTCAGATCGGCGGAGTATACCCGCGATTTTCCGTAATACGCATAGGTGAGTCCGAAGTACACAGGCGGGCGGCCCTCGAGCAGGTCATCCAGCGAATTGTAAATATAATGGCTGTTGGAGCCGCCCATGAACATGTTGCCGACCTTCTGGTGCTCGTAGGTGGCCCCGGCGGTGATGGTGTGGCGCCCGCAATAGTAGACGAAGTTGTCGGTGATGTCGATGATGTTGTTGATGACGTCGTTGTTGTTGGTGAAGGGGTCCGTGCCTGCGCTCAGGAAATTGTGGCCGTCGGCCGCGAAAATATCGATGGTGGGAAATACGGTCCCCCCGGGGATGCGCCGGTGGTCGTTCACGTGGGTATAGGTCGCCAGGAACTGGTTCGATATCTGGGCGTTGAAGTGGCTGTTCAGCTCCAGGGAGGCGGTCTGGACCACATGGTCGGTGAAGTAGTTGGAGTTGGCGTAGCTCATCGACTTCTCGGAGAACCGGTTGTTGACCAGGCGGCTGATGGCCTTGGCCTGCCCCGACACCTTGAACTGCCCGTTGTTGGGGATGCTGCTCCCGTTCAGCGGGCTCATGTCGCTGCCCCTGAAGTCGGAATATTTCACGGTGAGCTTGTGCACCGAGGAGATGTTCCAGTCTATTTTGGCCAGCAGCTTATGGTTCTTGCTGTCAACATTGGGGAAATGCTGGTACGCCCCCGTATTGTACTGGTAGTTCGTCTGCAGGAAGTCCGAGAGGGTCTTCAGGTCGGCGACGGAGGTGGAGGAGGGGTTGCCCGCTTCGCCGGAGCCGTCCGCCACGTAGGTGATGCCGGGCTGGGACTGTTTTTCGAACTCGGCGTTGACAAAGAAGAAAAGCTTGTTGCGGATGATGGGCCCGCCCAGGGTGCCGCCGAAGGTCTGGTGCTTCTGCGGCGTCACCGGCAGGGTCTGCCCGTTCACTTTCTTTCCGTTGAAATCCTGGTCCCGGTAGTAGCCGTAGAGGCTGCCGTGGAAGGTGTTGGTGCCGCTCTTTGTCGCCACGTTGATGCCCGTGCCCGTGAAGCCCGACTGGCGAACGTCGTAGGGGGCAATGTTCACCGACACCTCGCTGAGCGCGTCCAGGGAGATGGGCGAGGGCCCGCCGCCCGGCATGGGGTCGGTGCTCAGCCCGAAGTTGTTGTTGAGGTTGACGCCGTCGACCTGCAGGTTGTTGTAGCGCCCGTCCCGCCCGGCGAAGGAGTTGTTGTCTCCCGCCTGGGGCGTGATGCGGGAAGCATCGGCGGGCAAGGACACCATCACCGGCCACTGGGAGATGGCCGGGCTCATCACG
>CBINPH010000134.1:0-8248 GCA_966252445.1 uncultured Chitinophagaceae bacterium
GAAAGCTAGGGTGCTGTCCACGAACAGCGGTGTTTTTTGCCAGTCGTGGTCCACACAGGTGATCTTCCCCCTGCCCAGTTTGGCGCTGGCCCTGTTCAGGGCGTCGCTGTTCCTGATCAACACGCGGTCCCCCAGGCCCTCAAAAGCCACCCATGTTTTATCGTATCCATACTCCCGGGGCAAGGGGGCATCCCCTATTTCCCGTCCGCCACCCAGATGCCATTTGCCGATATGGGCCGTGGCGTAGCCAGCCTGTTTCAGGGACCGGGCTATGGTGGGTGCCTGCGGCTCAAGCCAGTCGGCCATTTCCCGTTGCTGATTCTTCCAGCGGTTGTCTATATAACCGTAAATCCTGTTGCGGGCAGGATACATACCGGTAATGGCCCCCGCCCTCGATGG
Source organism: uncultured Chitinophagaceae bacterium (assembly GCA_966252445.1). Lineage (GTDB taxonomy): Bacteria > Bacteroidota > Bacteroidia > Chitinophagales > Chitinophagaceae > CBINPH01. Next base: position 400 of record CBINPH010000134.1, read on the forward strand.
CGAGCATACCGGGGAGGAGACATAGAACTGGGTAAACATCATGCCCTCCTTGGCCAGGCGGTCCATATGAGGCGTCTGCAAGTCCCGGTTGCCGTAGCAGCTCAGGTCCGCATAGCCCATGTCATCGATATAGATAAAAATAATATTCGGCCGGGAGGCGGGGGCCTGCGCCTGCCCAGGAAAGGGCAGCCCGCCGCCAGCCATCAGCGTCAACAAAAAAATACCCAGGTTTTTCATATGGTCCGGTTTGTCTATGGCAAGGGGGTTCTGGCGCCGACTCCGCCCATCCAGCTGTTCAGCTGGCGTTGCAACGCCGCAGCCTTGGCCGACAGCACCCGGGCCAGGTCTGTCTTTTCCAGGGGGTCGGTCCGGATATTGTACAGTTCAGCCCTGTGGCCGGCAAAAAAATAAATCAGTTTAAAATCTCCCTGGCGAATGGCGGCCGACATCCGCTTTTTCCACTGGCCGGTCTCCGCCGGGTAATACCAGTACAGCCCATCGCGGCGCGGCGCTTCTCCATGTGTCAGTAAACGGCTCAGGTCGACGCCATCACATGCCTGCCTTTCCGGCCGCTTTGCATGGGCCACCTGCAGCCATGTAGGGAAAAAGTCGACGCTGCAAACCGGCACATCGGAAACGGTGTTGGCCTGCACCACCCCGGGCCAACGCACGATCAGCGGCTCCCGGATTCCGCCCTCGTACAGCCAGGTCTTATGCCCACGGAGTCCACCATTGTTCGCCACACCCTGGGCACCGCCATTGTCGGAAAAAAATACCAGCAAGGTGTTTTTTTCAAGGCCTGCTTTCTTCAACGCGTCCATGACAAGACCCACCCCGGCATCGACCCGTTCCAGCATGGCAGCCAGCCAGGGATTATCGACATGCCGGGCCTGGTGCCTGATGTTGGCTTCTCCAAATAGTTTTTCTGCCGATCCCTTCCCATATTTCAGATCGAACTTCCTTTTATACTTGTTGACCAGGCTATCGGGAGCATCCAGTTTGGTATGCACCGCATAAAAGGACAGATACAGGAAAAACGGATGATCTTTGTTCCTGTCGATAAACCTTACCGCCTCGCGGCTTTGGCGGTCGGTCAGATATTCTCCCGGGCTGCCTTCCGCAAGAGTGCTGATCTTGTCATAGGGATAAAAGTAATCGCCGTCGGCAATGTATCTGGTTTCGGAGGCGATGACTTCATCAAAATGAAACTGCGCCGGCCCGCCCTTTTCCTGGCCAAAATGCGTATCCAGATGCCATTTGCCAATCAGGCCGGTGTGATAGCCCGCATCGCCCAGCGGTTCGTTGACGGTCACCACCTGCTGCGGGTCCAGGAAAGCCGTCGATTTGGGCGCCAGGAAATCTGTGATACCCGACCGCACCGGATATTGCCCTGTCATGATGCTTACCCGCGTAGGCGAACAAACCGGTGCGGCAGCATAAGCCTGGGTAAACCGGATGCCCTGGGAAGCCAGCTTATCCAGGTTAGGCGTTTCGTTGAAACTGTTGCCATAGCAGCCCAGTTCGCCCCAGCCCAGGTCGTCCGCCAGGATAAAAACGATGTTGGGGGGGCTTTCCTGTCCCCGGCCAACGGCAAACCAGGCGAGGAAGCACAAGCTCATGAATACCTTTTTCCCCATAGGCAATGTTGTCGCGCTGTAAAGTTTACTTACCGGATCTCCAGGTTCGGCTATTTCTGCTGTTTCAGAATCCCGGGCACGAGGGTGCCGTCAGGAGCCTCAAAGTCTAGATCCAGCAGCCGGGCAACGAGCGGCGCAATGTCTTCAATGCCCATGCCTTCAATATTGTGGTGACCGTCGATCCCTGCGCCTACAGCGATAAAGCTGGTATGCATGGAGGGGTAGACGGGGTCATAGCCATGGGTGCTCCGCTGCCCATGCGTCGGAACCAGAACCTTCCCATCGGACCTGTCGGTGGCCACGTAGCCCTCTTTCATAGCCAGGCCTAAGGCCACCTCCGGATTGGCGCCCATACGGTCCAGGGTTTTCCTGTCCAGTATGCGGAAAAGACCATCCCTGTACTCGGGGGTATGTTCGATGACGGAACGCACTGAGTCCAGCATGTTCCCGCCGCTATTTTTTCCCAGATACAGAAAGGCAGATCCGCCGTCGGCATGGAACTTCGCTTTCCAGGTCCTGGCCTCCACCCAATGATGCCGGGACAGGTATACATTCGGTGCGAAGGTGGCTTTCGTGTTGACATGCCCATGGTCTCCGGTGATGATCACAGCCGTGCTGCCATCGATGCCCGCCTCCCTGATGGCTTGCAGGATTGTGCCCACCAGGCTGTCGACGACCCTAACCATTTCCCTGATCTGCGGACCATCCGTTCCGTGGGCGTGCTCTGCATGATCTATACCCAAAAAATGAATCGCCAGCAAATTCGGCTTGTATGTTTTGATCATATAACTGGCGATCAGGGCCGTTGCCTTGCTCTGGGAAAAATTCTTTTGGCCCAGATCGGCAGCCACGAGGTCCTTTCCGGTCACCCGGGCCATATCCTGCAGCAGGCTGCCGGGCGTAATAAAGGGCCGTTTGATCGACAACAGGTCTCCCGTTTCCCCTGCTTCAGGCCGTCGCTCAGGGAAGTTGTAAGCGATGGGGGCACCAACCGTTACCGGCCACATCACTGCACCGGCAGTCATGCCTGCCGCCGCCACGGCGTCCCACAATGTCTTGGACCGTATCTGGCCTTCTTCCCAATACCAATGTCCCTTCTTCCCTCCGAACGCTATATTGTAATAGATGCCATGGCGGGCAGGGTATGCCCCGGTAACCATAGTGGTATGCGAGGGAAAAGTCACCGAAGGAAAAACACTGGTCAGCCCCTTGGCGGCATACACACCGCTGTCTTTCAAATGCTGGAGGTTCGGCGCATCCCATGATTTATCCATGTAAAACTCCGGCCTGGATCCGTCCAGGCTAATCAGCACCACGTGCTGTACCTGGCGCGCATGGGCTCCAGGGCCGGTGGCCAAGGCCGCCAGCCCCAGGAGGCCCCATAAAATATTTTGAAATATACGCATTGATTATCAATATTTTAATTGGAAAAATACACAAAAACCCCGATAATCCTCCCGGATGTCTATTTTCCTGCTGGCCGCCACCCTTCCGGGCGTTTGGTTTTCACCCTTCATGCAGCTTCGGATGGAATAAGGATGGTCCGTCATGTACGCCTGGAGCAGGGACCTGGCTCACATAAACCGCAGCCTTTCCTCTTCGACGTCCAGCTGGTGCAGCTGCCTGCTGATGATGTCTTCATTAAGATGGATGTCGGACCGGTTCTTCTTGATAAGCCATTTTCTTTGCATGTTTAACACGTCGAGGTAAATGGCCTTCGTCTTCTCGGGCATATACGGATCGATATCGTCTGCGCTTTTGCTTTGCCATTTTTCGGCCATCTGTTTAAGATAAGGGCTATCCTCCATGTCCTGCCGATATTTATCCGACATGTATTCCAGCGTCTGCCTGGCCAGCTGCCGCTTGATCATCGCACTCGCCTCTTCGTCGCTCAAGGGATTATCGCGGTCGGCGATCTTAAACATCCGGATGATAACGGGCAGCGTCAGCCCTTGCACCACTAAAGTGGTCAGGATCACGATAAAGGTGATAAACATCACCAGGTTGCGCTGGGGAAAGGCGCTACCATCGTCCAGGTACAGGGGAATAGATAACGCAGCTGCCAGCGACACCACCCCGCGCATTCCCGACCATCCCAGCACAAAAGGCCGCTTTAATCCAGGGTTGCGGCTATCGGCGACGGTGATAAAATGCTTGGCCACCATGGTAAAAATCACCGCACCGTATGCGGTGAGGATGCGGCCGACCATCAGCACGCCGGAAATGAGCAGCCCGTATCCGATCGCGGATGACAGCGTTACCCCGTCAAAACCGGCAATGATCTCCTGCAGATCCAGGCCAATCAACAAGAAAACCATCCCGTTCAGGACGAAGACCAGGCTTTCCCAGACATTGAAGCCCCGAAGCCGGGAAGATCCGCTTAGGAAAACATGCCGCTTGTTGGATAACAACAAGCCTCCACTAACGACAGCCAGCACGCCGGAGCTATGCAGTTCCTCCGCAGCCAGGTACATCGCATACGGCGTCACCAGGCTCAGGATGACATCCATGCTTGAATCAGTGGGCAGATACTTGTGCGCCTTCATGAACACCCATCCGATGGCCAGGCCCACACCGATGCCACCGATGACCATCCACAAAAAATTTAACGCTGCATGATACCATACAAACTGCCCGGTGGCGACGGCTATCAGGGCAAAGCGAAAGATGATCAAGGATGATGCGTCATTGAGCAAGCTTTCGCCTTCCAGGACAGATGACATGGACTTGGGAATTTTGACGAATTTGAGGATAGCATTGGCACTGACAGCATCGGGAGGCGAGACAATGCCGCCCAGCAAAAAGCCCAGCGCCAGGGAAAAACCCGGGATGCATGCATTGGCCACGAAGGCGACGGACATGGCGGTAAGGAATACGACGACAAATGCAAAGCTGCCGATAATCCGGCGCCAAAACCACAGTTCTTTCCATGAAATGCTCCAGGCGGCTTCATACAAAAGCGGGGGAAGAAAAATAATGAATATGAGCTCCGGGTTGATATGCAAGACAGGCAGGCCCGGAAAAAAGCTCATCAGCAAGCCTGCCACCACGAGCAACACGGGATAGGCAACTTTGATCCTGTTCGCCAGCATGATCAACAGTACAATGATCGCGGTTAGTATCAGGAAAAAGGAAAATTCACCCGTCATATAAGCAAAAAATTAGATTACACCGATGAGGACATCCGGCATGCACGCCGGATACCGAATAACCGTCTACCTTACCTTCCGCTGTCCGCAGGATCTTTCCAGCCTCCTGTCCGCCACCGGCTGTTCCATAGCAAACACCCATCTGTATATCGTTTCACCGCTGTATCGAAGCCGGACGGCGGTTGTACCAATAACGGACATGTTAAAAATATACTATCTCTGTATAATATTGCCTTTTAAAGCCAAAACAAATTGGTTCAGGTATTGACCGCAAATATGCGGCAACAAAAGCAAATGGGCCAGTCCACAATATATATAAATACGTAAATATGTTTAAGCTGCATCTCAAAACAGGGTTACGCCACCTTTGGCAATATCGCATGTTCACGCTGCTCAACATTTTCGGGCTGGCCATCAGCATCAGCGCAGCCCAGATCATCTACCGCATTGTCACCCATGAATTCAGTTATGACAGCACCCTGCCGAACACGGCAAACACCTATAAAGTGATCACGGCTATGCATGCCACAGACCGCCAATATGCCAAAATGGATGGTGTGGCCGCCCCGCTGTATCAGGGCATCAGGGAAAACATCCCCGGGGTGGTCCATGCAGTGCCTGTTTTCAAAAAAACCGTCAACAGCCTGAAGATTAAAGTGGGTGATGCGATTCTTACCCGGGAAAGCCCAGAGGATATTATAGCCACGGATGGCTCTTATTTTAGTATGGTACCTTATAAATGGATTGCGGGCAGTCCGGCCCTGGCGCTGAAATCACCCGAAGAAGTGGTGCTCACCGAAAGCAGGGCCAAAGCATATTTTCCCCGTCAAAAACCAGAAAACATCATCAACAGGAACATTACCTATTACGAATGGTCAGACACCGTCACCAGAAAAGTAGTGGGGATTGTGGCGGACTATCCGATGCCATCCCAGTTCACCTACCAGGAGTTCGTTTCTCTCCCCAAAATGGATTTTCAGCCGGTGGCCTGGACAAATACCTCCGGCAGCGACCAGCTTTTCATCCAAATCCGCCAGGAAGCCAGCGTGTCCACGGTGCTTGAGCAGATCAATGCGCTCTCCGCCCGGAAATGGAAACAATTTGCGGCCGGCTCAGGCAAGCCATTACCCATGTCTAAAAGCTATGCCCTGATCCCGATACGTGAGGTGCATTTTGCGACCGACGTGGAGGACTATGGCGTAACCAGAACGAGTAAGCCCGTCATGTACGGCCTGGCCGGCATCGGCTTTTTCCTCCTGCTGCTGGCATGCATCAATTACATCAATATAAGCGCCGCCCAGATACCACCCCGCGGCAAAGAAATCGGTGTACGAAAGGTCCTGGGGAGCAGCCGTGGCCAATTAATTAACCAGTTCATCCTGGAAACGCTGTTGACCACGGTATTGGCCAGTCTGCTGTCCCTGGTCCTCAGCAAAGCAGGCTTTGGGGTGTTGAAGGATATGATCCCCGAGGGGGTAACCCTTTTCGGCCCCATCACAGAAACCATCCTGTTTATGGCCGCGCTTGTCGTGGTCATCACCTGTATGGCTGGGTTGTATCCCGGTTGGCTGATCACGAAGCTGAAAGCCATCCATATTTTTAGGAACTTTTCCGTCAACCCGCATCCCAGTCATAAATTCAGTCTGCAAAAAGGGTTGATTGCCTTCCAATTTGTCATCGCTTTGATATTCATAACCAGTGCCATCATCGTCGGGTCGCAGCTGCGCTACACCCTGCAGGCGGACAAGGGCTTCAATAAAGACGCCGTAGTGCTCGTCAGTGTCCCCTGGAAATATCTCCATGATCCCCGTTACCAGGGCAAGCAATTTGCCTTGCTGAACCGGTTAAAACATGAGCAGGGAATAGTGAATACAGCACTGGGCGACGCGCCTTTGTCGTCAGCCTATTCTTCCAGTCCGTTTGTGTATGAAGAGGACGGGAAGCCGCCGGTACGGATCCAAACCTATAAAAAATGGGGCGACACGGCCTATCTCGGTCTATATCAATTTAAGCTCCTGGCCGGACGAAACCTTCACGCCTCAGACACCATCAGTGAATACCTGATCAATGCATCGGCGGCCAAGGCATTCGGGTTTCCCAGCCCGCGTGACGCCGTGGGACAAATGATCGCTCAGCTCGGCCATCCCAAGGTACCCATTGTGGGCGTCGTCCAGGACTTCAACACCCAGGATTTCTATGCCTCCATAAAACCTGTAGCCATTTCCAACAGCAAAGAAAACCTGTCCACGTTCAACATTAAGTTGCAGACCCACAACCCCTCACAATGGCAACGCACCCTCAGGGCGGTGGAAAAGCAATGGTATTCCTTCTACCCGGCTGAAAGCTTTCACTACCGCTTTTATGACGAGACCCTGGAAGGCATGTACACGCAGGAAAGACAGATAGCCAAACTTATAGATCTCGCGACAATCATCACCATTTTCATCAGTTGCCTGGGCCTGTTCGGACTGGCCGCCCTTACCGCGTTCCGGCGCACCAAGGAAATCGGCATCCGTAAAGTACTGGGGGCCTCGGCCCTGAGGATCATGGCCATGTTTTCCAGGGAATATATCATCTTGGTGTTCCTGGCCTTGCTGGTGTCCACCCCGGTAGTCTGGTGGGCCATGCACCAGTGGCTGCAGGACTTCGCCTATAAGATAGACATCCGGTGGTGGATGTTCGCCTCCGCAGGGGCCATGGCCATCGTGATAGCCGTGATGACCATCAGCCTGCATGCCATCAAGGCCGCCACGGCATCGCCGGCGAAAACGCTGCGGACGGAATAAGGACCATCCTGTGGGCCGGGCCTTATCCCGGTCCGGGAAAAAAGGCGGGGAGCCCTGGGACCTCAGACGCCTGCATAGTGTTTAAGTCCTAGCCAAGGGCCACGGGGCGAACTAGCGGCCGGGGCCCCAGACCATAGCCAGGCTGCCTACAGCACTCCCATGGCCTGCTCATACTGCAACCGCGCCACCAGGTAGTCATATACGGAACGGATATAATTCTGTTCTGCGCTGCTTAAGGACCGCTCGGTGTCCAGCAGGTCGGCATATTTGAAAACGC
>CBINPH010000135.1:0-8168 GCA_966252445.1 uncultured Chitinophagaceae bacterium
CCGAGATGGCCACGGGAGAGGGGAAGACCCTGTTCAGCACCCTGCCCGCCTACCTCAACGGGCTGTCGGGCCTCGGCGTGCATATCGTCACGGTGAACGATTACCTGGCGCGGCGCGACCAGGAATGGAACAGCCCCCTGTTCGAGTTCCTGGGCCTGACCACCGACTGCATCGACAAGCACGAGCCGCATTCCGCACGTCGCCGCCAGGCCTACCTGGCCGACATCATCTACGGCACCAACAACGAATTCGGCTTTGATTACCTGCGCGACAACATGGTGCATGCCCCCGACGAAATGGTGCAGCGGAAGCATCATTACGCCATGGTGGACGAGGTGGACAGCGTATTGGTGGACGATGCCCGTACGCCCCTGATCATCTCCGGGCCCATACCCCGTGGGGACGAACAGGAGTTCATAGCCCTGAAGCCCCGCATCCAACGGCTGGTGGAGGCCCAGAAGAAAGTCGTGTCCAGCTGCCTGCTGGAAGCCAAGAAGCTCATCAAGGAAGGAAAGGACGATCCCAAGAGCGGCGGCCTCATGCTGTACCGCGCTTTCCGCGGCCTGCCCAAGAACCATGCGCTGATCAAATACCTCAGCGAACCGGGCATACGGGTGCTGATGCAGAAAGCCGAGAACCATTATATGGCCGACCAGCAGCGGGAGATGCCCACCGTGGATGAGGAGCTGTATTTCGTGATTGACGAGAAGAACAATACGGTGGACCTGACCGACAAGGGCATACACCTGATCACCGCCAGCGGCGAGGACCCTTCCTTTTTCATCATGCCCGATATCGGCTCCGAGATCGCCGAGATCGAGAAATCCGAGCTGAGCCCCGAGGAGAAGATGGCCAAGAAGGATGAGATGCTGAAGGATTTTGCGGTGAAGAGCGAGCGCATCCATTCCGTACAGCAGCTGCTCAAGGCCTATACCCTCTTCGAGAAGGATGTCGAATATGTCGTGATGGACGGCAAGGTGAAGATCGTCGACGAGCAGACCGGCCGCATCCTGGAAGGGCGCCGCTATTCCGATGGCCTGCACCAGGCCATCGAGGCCAAGGAAAACGTCAAAGTGGAAGCCGCCACCCAGACCTTCGCGACCATCACCCTGCAGAACTATTTCCGGATGTATCACAAGCTGGCCGGCATGACCGGTACGGCATCCACGGAAGCCGGGGAGTTCTGGGAGATCTACAAGCTGGACGTGGTGGAGATCCCCACGAACCTGCCGGTGGTGCGGGAAGACCATAACGACCTGGTCTTCAAGACCAAGCGCGAGAAATACCGGGCGGTGATCGACCGCATCAAGGAGCTGAGGGAGCAGGGCAGGCCCATACTGGTGGGCACCACCTCCGTGGAGGTGTCTGAACTGCTCAGCCGCATGCTGACCCTGGAGAAAGTGCCTCATAACGTCCTGAACGCCAAACAGCACCAGCGCGAGGCGCAGATCGTCGCCGAGGCCGGCCTGAGCGGCAATGTCACCATCGCTACCAACATGGCCGGCCGCGGTACGGACATCAAACTGGGCGAGGGGGTCAAAGAAGCCGGAGGCCTGGCCATCATCGGTACCGAGCGCCATGAGAGCCGGCGGGTGGACCGCCAGCTGCGGGGCCGCTCCGGCCGCCAGGGCGACCCGGGCTCCAGCGAGTTCTACGCTTCCCTGGAAGACGACCTGATGCGGATGTTCGGCTCGCAGCGCATCGCCGGCCTTATGGACCGCATGGGCTACAAGGAAGGGGAGGTGATCCAGCATTCCATGATCTCCAAGTCCATAGAGCGGGCGCAGAAGAAAGTGGAGGAGAACAACTTCGGCATCCGCAAGCGCCTGCTGGACTATGACGACGTCATGAACAAGCAGCGGACGGTGATCTATACCCGACGCCGGCATGCGCTGTTCGGGGAACGCCTGGCCGTGGACGTGGACAACGCCTTTTACGAAGTCTGCGAAAGCCTGGTTGTGGCGCACAAGAACAACGAGGACTACGAGGGTTTCCGCATGGACGCCATCCGTTTCCTGGGTGTGGATACCGCCATTACCGCCGAGGAGCTGGAAGCCAAGGATGAACATCCCCTGGCCGAGCAGCTGTACCGCGAAGCCCGCGAGAGCTATACCCGCAAATGCGAGGCCCTGATAAAGCAGACCTTCCCGGTGATCAAGCAGATCCAGCGCGACCAGGGTGACCGCATAGAGAACATATCCATACCCTTCAGCAACGGCATCAAGGGCCTCAACGTGCTGGCCCCCCTGAAAAAGATCATCGACAGCGAAGGGAAGGCCCTTGTCGGCGCCCTGGAGAAGAGCGCCACGCTGGCCTTCATCGACGACGCCTGGCGGGAGCATCTGCGGGCCATGGATGAGCTGAAGCAGTCGGTGCAGAGTGCGGTATATGAACAGAAAGATCCCCTGGTCATCTACAAGGTAGAGGCTTTCAGCCTCTTCCGCCAGATGGTCAGCGAGACCAACCGGGAGATCATCTCCTTCCTCTGCAAGGCCTCCATTCCGGTGGCGGAGCAGGATCCCCGCCAGATCAGGGAAGGCCATGAGCGGCGCACCGACCTGAGCAAGATGCGTACGCGCAAAGAAGAGTTTGCGGGTGCCCCCGCCGGCGCCCCGGCCGCTGCCGGCGGCCCCGGCTACGAGGCCGACGACGACTACCGCGACGCCGGTGAGCCGGTGCGGCAGGAGCCCGTTCGGGTAGGCCCCAAAGTGGGCCGCAACGACCCCTGTCCCTGCGGCAGCGGCAAGAAATACAAGAACTGCCACGGCAAGACCGCCGCCACCTGACAGGACAGTGCTGAGGCATGAACATCGCGTCCTATATTGATCATACCCTGCTGAAGCCCACGGCTACGGCCGCCGAGATTGACGCGCTCTGCGCGGAGGCGCTCCGTTACGGCTTCGCCGCCGTCTGCGTGCCACCCTGCTATGTGCGGCAGGCCGCGGACCGGTTGCAGGGCAGCCCCCAGCGGACCGCCACGGTGATCGGGTTCCCCTTCGGATATTCCGTGGCCGAAGCCAAGGCCACCGAGACGAGGCAGGCGATGGCGGACGGCGCCGGGGAGCTGGACATGGTCATCAACCTCGCCGCCCTGAAAAGCGGTAACTGGGCGCTGCTGGAAGCGGAGATCGCCGCCATAGCGCCGCTGACGGGCGGAGAGGGCAGGACCTTGAAGGTCATCGTCGAGAGTGGCCTGCTGTCGGAGGAGGAGATCATCCGCTGCTGTGACCTGTACGCCCGTTATCAGGTACAGTTTTTGAAGACCTCTACCGGCTATGCCGAGAAGGGAGCCAGCGTAGATGCCGTGGCGCTGATGCGCAGGCATCTTCCCCCCGGCATCGGCATCAAAGCTTCGGGAGGCATACGCAGCTATGCCTTCGCCAGGGAGCTGGTGGATGCCGGCGCCACCCGGATCGGGTGCAGCGCCGGCGTGCAGATCGTCGAACAAAGTATTCAGGCAACATCATGAGGAAGACCGTCTTTTTCCTGTCCTTGTTCCTGGCCTCGGCCCTGGCGGCCAGCGCCCAGGGGGAACAGCCCTTTCATTTCCAGACGCCCGACTTCGGGGGGCTGCAGGTATACAAGGATGCCCGCATCGACCAGCTGGTCCAGAAGCAGATCTTCGTCAACACCATGGCCCTGCGCAACCTGCCCGGCTTCCGGGTGCAGGTCATCAGCACCCAGGACCGCAACAAGGCCATGGCGGTCAAGGCACGCCTGATGCAGCTCTTTCCCGATTACAGCACCTACCTGTCCTACCTCTCACCCTACTTCCGGGTGCGCATAGGCGACTTCCGAGACCGGGCAAGGGCCCTGGAGCTGCAGCAGGAGCTGAACAGTTATTTCCCCGACGGGGTCTTCACCGTGCGGGACGTCATACACCTTACGCCCGAGCAACTGCTCCAGACCAGCGACGATGAGGATACAGACCATTAAGGCGTTGGCCCGCGACTGGGCCGGAGATTTCATAAAAATCCGGCGCCATCTGCATGCCCATCCCGAGCTCTCCTTCCAGGAACACCAGACCTCGGCTTATATCCGGGAGCAGCTGGACGCCTGGGGCATCCCTTTCCGGGCCCCGGTGGCCGGCACGGGGGTGGTGGGGCTCATTGGCGGCCGGCGTCCGGGCAAGGTCATCGCCCTGCGCGCCGACATGGATGCCCTGCCCATCCAGGAAGCCAACGAGGTGGACTACCGGTCTACCCGCGAAGGCGTGATGCATGCCTGCGGCCATGACGTGCATACGACCTGCCTGCTGGGCGCCGCCCGCATACTGAAGCAGCTGGAAGAAGAGCTGTCCGGCACCATCAAGCTTATCTTTCAACCCGGCGAGGAAAAGCATCCTGGCGGCGCCAGCCTGATGATCGCCGACGGGGCCCTCGAAGACCCCGCGCCCGACGCCATCCTGGGCCTGCATGTGCAGCCGGAGATGGAGACCGGACGCCTGGGCTTCCGCAGCGGCACGGCCATGGCCTCGGCCGATGAGATCTACATCACCGTCAGGGGCCAGGGCGGACATGCCGCCTCTCCCCACCTGACTACCGACATCATCCTGGTGGCGTCCCATATTGTGGTGGGGCTGCAGCAGGTCATTAGCCGCCACAAAGATCCTTTTTCCCCTTCCGTGCTGTCCATCTGTGCCTTCAATGGCGGCTTCACGACCAACGTGATCCCTTCGGAGGTGCGCCTGCAGGGCACCTTCCGCGCCATGGATGAAGACTGGCGCTTCCGGGCGCATGAGCTGATACGCCGGGAAGTGTCCGCGATGGCTGCCGGCATGGGCGCCGAGGCCGAAGTCGAGATCCCTACGGGATATCCCTGCCTCGTCAATGACGAAGCGGTCACGGCCGCCGCGAGGGCCTATGCCGAAGACTTTTTGGGCGCGGACAAGGTGGAAACCGTGGCCATGCGCATGGGTGCCGAAGACTTCGCCTTCTATTCCCAGCAGATTCCCGCCTGTTTTTTCCGGCTGGGTGTCGGCAACGCCGCCAAGGGCATCGGCGCCGGCGTACATACCCCCCTGTTCAATATCGATGAGCAGGCCATAGAGATCGGCATGGGCACCATGGCTTATCTCGGCGCCAGCATGCTGGGTGACTAAGCCGCTGCCCTGTTTCGGGGCGCTGCTTCGCCTATGCCGGACTTCAGCCCGCTTCTCCGTAGGTTTCGTGCAGCCACCGGAAAAGGGGCACCTTCCTTCCCAGGTCCACCGTGGCGCCGGTCAGGCGCATCAGTGCCTCGAAGGCCCTGCCCGCGCTGTCGCCGTCGCGGTTGCTCAGCAGCACCAGAAGCTGTCCTTTTCCCGGATGATGATACATTATGTGCCGGAAGCCGGTGCTCTCCCCCGAATGGAAATGACAGCGGCCTCCGTCCTCGGCATGGCCCAGAAAATAGCCGTAGCCATACTCCACCCGCTCGTCAACGCGGGCGTGGGGAAGGAAGAGCCCGGCGGCCCAGGGTAGCAGCGTCGCATCCACGCTGGCACAGCACCAGCGCAGGTAATCGTCCAGGGAGGCGTAGATGCCGCCATCCCCCTGCGTGCTGCTGGTCAGGTTCTGATCGGCGTATATGAAGCTGTTGCCCGAAGCGTGATATCCATAGGCCCTTCCCGTCCAGGCCAGCGCGTCGTCCGGGGTGTATACCCTGCTGCCTGACATGCCCAGCGGGCGAAACAGGTGGTCGCGGATAAAGGTGGCATAGGGACTTCCCGCAGCCCTGGCGATCAGCAGCGCAAGCAGGCAGTAGCCCGTGTTGCTGTAGCGGAAGCGTGTCCCCGGCGGGAAATAAGTGCCTTTTTCGCCGCGCAGCAGCGCCAGCACATCTTCGTCTGCCAGGGGGTGGCTCCGCCCCCGCGGTATCCTTGTTTCGTAGTCATGGATGCCGGAAGTATGGGTCAGCAGCTGGGCGACGCTGACCGCTCCCGCGCGGCCGGGCAGCGCCAGCCCCTGGCTGCCGATGGGCTCATCCAGGCGGAGGGCCCCGCTGTCCGCCAGCAGCAGGACGCCCGCGGCCGTGATCGCCTTGGTCAGGGAAGCCAGCCGGAAAAGGCTGGCCGTGGTCACCGGTTTTTCGCCGGCCAGCTCAGCCAGCCCATAGCCCCGCCGGAGCACCCATTGTCCCTCAGCCATGAGGCCCAGCGCCGCCCCCGGCGCCCCGGTCGGGAAATGACGCCGCATGATATCGTCTGCTTTTGCAGCAAGCACCGCTGTATCCATGATCTGCTCAAAAATAGGAAGATTGCCTTTGCCTGAACATGAGTGCCTTTCCCCGGCGAAGCTCCGCCAAAATGGGTATATTGCCATAGCGCCGGCGTGCGAATAGTTTTTCTGCCGGCCGCCTTCCAAGCAGTTGCCATGTATGCCAAATTCGCCAGCAGGATAAGCCATGACCTCCTGATGTACGACTTCCCGAGGGCACTCGATACGGCGGAGGCCGCGCTGAAAAAAATCCCGGCTACCCCCTTTCATGCCGTGCTGGGCCTGTCCATGGTGTCCAACGCCGACGAACTGGCCGCCTGGATAGACGGGTTTTATCAGCAGGTGAAGGGAAGGCTAGCGGTACGCGCCCTCTACCTGGAGCTGAACGAGTTTGCGGTGCATACGGAAGAATGGTATGCTGAGGCCTTTAGCTACCCCCGGGACTACGGCACATTCATTTTTGATCTGGACTGGCTCGAAAACTTCAATGCGAACAGCCGCACGGAGACCGGCACGGTCTTCCCGATACTGGGTTTTGAGGATCTTCAGCGGGTCTTTGCCGAGGAGCCCATAGACAGCGACGAGCTGCAGTTCGCCATGCAGTGGGCTGAGCTCATTGTCCTGACGCGCTTCATGGAGCTGGGCCGTGCCGCACACCGCTTGGCCAAGAAAAAGAAATGGCCCTGGGGTGGCATCTCCCTCTACCTGGGCACCTATGGATATGCCTTCGGCATCCAGTCGCGGTGAGTTCTTGTAGCGACCGGGGGCAGGACGTCGCGGCGCCGCTCACCCATAGTTCTTAGGGAAATCCCCTGCTTTCTAATATCTTGTCGCCCCGATGACCTTGTTCATGCGACAAAAACCGTTCACCTTGTTCCTTACCCCTTCGCCTGCCCGCCAGGATCGCCCATCGTCATTTGGTGCTGCCTGGATTTTGCTGCTGGCCTTCGCCACGTCCTTTACGGCCTGCCAGGGCCCTGCAGCCCGCCAACGCTCCCTGTCGACCGCTGCCGACAGCCTCCTGGCGGCGGCACCTCTTGTCCTCACCCTGGAAAAGGTGGCCGACAGCCTGGAAGGGCCAGTGGCCCTGGAGAACGCCCATGACGGCTCGGGCCGGCTTTTTGTCGGCGAACAGTCCGGGCTGGTCCGCATCATCCGCGACGGGCAGGTGCTGCCGGAGCCTTTTCTGGACATCCGTTCCCAGCTGGTGCCTATGGGCAAGGGGCTGGCCAATGTAGGCCTGCTGGGCCTGGCCTTCCATCCCGACTTCCGGCACAACGGCCGGTTTTTTGTGCACTATACCGCCCCTGATACGCACGAAGGCTTCCACAACAAATCCGTGCTGGAAGAATTTCATGTATCGCATAGCGACGCCGACAAGGCCGACCCGCATGGCCGCATCATCCTGGAGGTGGAGCAGCCCGCCGAGAGCCGCAACGGCGGCAACATCGTCTTCGGCCGTGACGGCTACCTCTACATGGGCTTTGGCGACGGAGGCCGGGACAAAAAAGGACAGCAAGGCAGCGGCCAGGACCTCAGCCAGCTTCTCGGCAAGATCATCCGCATCGACGTCGATCATGGACATCCCTATGCCATTCCGCCTGACAATCCTTTTGTCGGCGGCCAGGCAAGGCCGGAGATCTGGGCTTACGGGCTGCGCATGCCCTGGCGCATCTCTTTCGATCCCGCTACAGGCAATCTTTTCTGCGGCGATGTGGGCCAGGGCGTATATGAGGAAGTGGACATCATCAAAAAGGGAGGCAACTATGGGTGGAAGGCCAAGGAAGGCAGCCATCCCTACGACTCGGCGCTCTATGCCGGCGGCCGGGGTTTTATAGACCCGGTCGCCGAATACGTCCATCCCCGCGGTGTCTGCATCATCGGAGGGTATGTCTACCGCGGCAAGCATCATCCGATGATGCGGGGAAAATATTTCTTTGCCGACTGGGCCTACAAGCTCTTCTTCCTGTC
>CBINPH010000136.1:0-8157 GCA_966252445.1 uncultured Chitinophagaceae bacterium
ATATACGATGAGTCCTTATCACGTCTTGTGGCCCATACCACAAGTCGCGATAGACGGCAACAGCCAGGGGCACATCAACCAAAACAAGGGGTACAGCGGGTCGGAGAAGAATGTGCCACCGCTGGACGCTATTCCTGAAGAGTAGGGTAGAGCCGGCCCCCGCCGACCGCATGGCGGGGGCCAGGGCCCTCCCGCCACCCGCCCCGGGTGGCACACTCCGGGGAGATACGAGAGCAAGTTCTTTTTTAACCTAAAAAGGGTAATATGGTAAATTTCTATTTTCGACAAAAGCACATACCGCTCTTATCCGCTCTGTTGCTCTGTGCAAGCTTTTGGTGCGCCCAGGCGCGCGATGGCCATGCGCGGGAAAGGGCCGGTATGGTGGCGTTCAGCCCCGCCGCAGAAAGGCTGGCGGCGGCCCTTCCGGCCCGCGTGGACAAGGAGGTGAGCGGGCTGGTCACCGACAGCCTGGGAGAGCCCATGCCAGGCGTGACGGTGTATGTCAAGGACAACCGCAGCGTGGGCACCACCACGGACCTCAACGGAAGGTATATCCTGCGGGTGCCGGACAACGCCATACTGGTGTTCTCCATGGTGGGTTTCGACCCCCAGGAGGCGTCCGTGGAAGGACGGACCACCATCAACATCAAGCTGAAGAACACGACCACCTCCCTGGGGGAGACCGTGGTGGTGGCCTTCGGTAAACAGAAAAAGCAGGACGTGGTGGGGGCGGTTTCCTCCATCAATCCTGCCGAGCTGAAGGTGCCTTCCAGCAACCTCACCACGGCCCTGGCCGGGCGCCTGTCGGGCGTCATTGCCTACCAGCGCAGCGGGGAACCCGGCCTGGACAATGCCGATTTCTTTATCCGGGGGGTGACCACCTTCGGGTACAAGAAAGATCCGCTGATCCTCATTGACGGCATAGAAAGCAACAGTACCGACCTGGCCCGGGTGCAGGTAGACAACATCGAGAACTTTTCCATTCTCAAGGACGCCACGGCGACGGCCCTGTATGGCAGCCGGGCGGCCAACGGCGTCATCCTCATCAAGACCAAGGAAGGAAAGGAAGGTAAGGCCACGATCACGCTGCGGCTGGAGAATTCCATGTCCCGTTCCACCAAGGATGTGGAGCTGGCCGATCCGATCACCTATATGCGCCTGCAGAAGGAGGCTATCCTTACCCGGGATCCTCTCGGCTACCTGCCGTATACGGATGAAAAAATCGAGAACACCATCGCCGGGGTGAATCCCTACATGTATCCCACCACCGATTGGCGCAAGGCCCTCCTCAAAGATTATACGATGAACCAGCGCGCCAACCTCAATGTCAGCGGCGGGGGACAGGTGGCCCGGTACTTTATAAGCGGGGCCATCAGTAAAGACAATGGCATCCTAAAGGTGGATCACAAGAACAACTTTAACAACAACATCAAGCTCATTACATATAGCCTGCAGTCCAATGTCAACGTAAACCTTACCCGGACCACCGAGCTGGCCATCCGCCTGAGCGGAACCTTCGACGACTATACGGGACCGCTGGCTGGCGGTACGCAGATGTACCACAACATCATGCGGTCCAATCCGGTGCTGTTCCCGGCTACATATCCGGTAGATGACGATCACCAGTATGTCAAACACATCCTTTTTGGCAACTACGACGACGGCGGCGGGTTGTATTACCTGAATCCTTATGCCCAGCTCGTCCAGGGTTATAAGAATTATTCCCAGTCCACCATCAATGCCCAGTTCGAGGTGAAGCAGGATTTCAGTTGGCTCACCGACGGGCTGAACCTGGATGTGCTGCTGAACACGAAGCGATACACCTACTTTGACGTATCGAGGGGATACAGCCCATACTGGTACCAGGCAGCTGCATACAACAAACAAAACGATACCTATAAGCTGGTGCTGCTGAACGAGGATCAGGGTACCGAATATTTGGGTTATTCGCCCAGCCCCCGGACCGTGCGGGCCAGTTTCTACATGCAGTCCAGCCTGACCTACAACAAGATTTTTCATGAAAAGCATGAGGTGAACGGCCTCATGGTGTTCATGGTGGAGAACCGGCTTACGGGTGATGCTACCGACCTGCAATCCTCCCTGCCTTTCCGCAATGTGGGGCTGGCCGGTCGCGCTACCTACGACTACGACCACCGCTACTATGCAGAGTTCGATTTCGGATACAATGCCTCCGAACGCTTCTATAAAAACCACCGCTGGGGCTTCTTTCCCTCCGTCGGCCTGGCCTGGAACGTGTCCAACGAGGCCTTCTGGAGTGATCTGAAGTCGACCATCACCAACCTGAAGTTCAGGGCCACGTACGGGCTGACAGGGAACGACGATATTGGCGGGGCCAACAACCGTTTTCTCTACCTGTCTAACGTGAACATGAACGACGGGGACTATGGGGCGGTATTCGGCCGGGAGAACTCCTACAGCAGGGCCGGCATCCATGTCGACCGCTATTCGAATACCGCCATCACCTGGGAACATGCCATCAAGGGCAATGTGGGCATGGACCTGGAGATCAACGGCACCTGGAACCTCGTAGCCGACGTCTATAAAGAAACCCGGAGCAATATCCTGATGGCGCGGGAGGCAACACCAGCGGAGCTGGGCCTGTCGGCATTTCCCTATGCCAACATCGGCAAGGCCGAAGGCAAGGGCATAGACCTGTCCCTGGATTACAAGCAGTCCTTTGGTCCCGATCTCTGGGTGCAGGGCCGCGCGAACTTCACCTATGCGGCCAGCAAGTTCCTGGTGTATGAGGAGTACGACTACCGCAATGAGCCATGGAAATCCCATGTAGGCTATTCGGTCAACCAGCAATGGGGCTATCTGGCGGAACGTCTTTTCGTCGACGATGCGGAAGCCGCCAAGTCCCCGAAGCAGAATTTTGGTACCTATGGCGGTGGGGACATCAAATACCGGGATGTCAATGGCGATGGCCAGATTACCACATTGGATCAGGTACCCATAGGCTTCCCCACCACGCCGGAGATTGTTTATGGATTCGGTTTCTCCGCCGGGTTTAAGGGATTTGATCTGTCCGCCTTTTTCCAGGGGTTGGGCCGCGAGTCCTTCTGGATCGATCCCCGGGCGACAGCACCTTTTGTGTCCTATCGCTATGACAATGATGAGCTGACTTTTGCCAAACTGGAAAATCAGCTGCTGAAGGCCTATGCCGACGATCACTGGTCGGAAGACCACCAGGACCTGCATGCCCTGTGGCCGCGACTGAGTACAACTTCCGATGGCAATGATAACAATGCCCAGCGAAGTACCTGGTTCATGCGCAACGGGGCCTTTCTCCGGCTGAAGCAGGTAGAGCTGGGGTATACCCTGCCCGCCGAGCTGACCCGCAAGGCCTACATCAAGAACCTCAGGGTCTACGTCAACGGCACCAACCTGTTCTGCTGGACAAAGTTTGATCTGTGGGATGTGGAAATGGGCGGCAACGGCTTAGGCTATCCTGTCCAGAAGGTCTTAAACGCGGGCATCCTGGTGTCCTTCTAAACCGACAATCATGAGAAAATATATCGTTATCCTCATAGCCGTCATGGCGACCGTGCTGGGGTCCTGCAACAAGTACCTCGACATCGTGCCCGACAATGTGGCGACCATCGACTATGCTTTCCGCCTGCGCAGCACGGCGGAGAAGTTCCTCTTTACCTGTTATTCCTATATGCCGGCCCAGGGCGACTACAACAGCAATCCCGCCTTCTTCGGCGGAGACGAGCTGTGGCTGGTGCCCACCAATACATCCAACCCCTGGCAGATCGCCCGGGGTGCCCAGCGGGTCGTCAATCCTTTTTGCAATTTCTGGCAAGGGGGCAATGGCGGCAAAGACCTGTATGAAGGTATCCGCCAGTGCAACATCATGCTGGAGAACATAGGGTCCGTACCGGATATGGTCCAGTCGGAAAAGGACCGCTGGACCGCGGAAGTCACCTTTCTCAAGGCGTATTATCATTACTGGCTGCTGCGGATGTATGGCCCCATTGTCCTGATGAAGCACAACATCGAAGTCTCTTCCAGCTCCGAGGAGGTCCGGCTGCCGCGATCACCGGTAGATACCTGCGTCAACTACATCGTGGATTTGCTGGACGAAGCCGCGAAGAATCTTCCCGACCGCATCGACAACGAAGCCTCCGAGCTGGGTCGGGTCACCAAGGCCATCGATCTCTCGGTCAAGGCGCAAGTCCTGGTCCTGGCGGCCAGCCCCCTGTTCAACGGCAACCCGGATTACCAGTCCTTTACCAATCTGGATGGTACGCCCCTGTTCAACAGTACGCCCGACGCGGCCAAATGGGAAAGAGCAGCCGCTGCCTGCAAAGAGGCTGTGGAATTTTGCCAGTCCCTGGGCTATCATTTGTATTACTACCAGCCGCTGCTGTCGCAGTTCGACCTGTCGGACACCACCCTCACCAAGATGAGCATCCGCAACGCGGTCTGTGAAAAGTGGAACCCCGAGATCATCTGGGGCAACACCAACTCCATGGCCACCCAGGGCAATATCCAGGGCAGCGCCACACCCCGGGGCCTGGATCCCGCCCATACGGACAACCAGGGGACCAGGGGCAGCATCGCACCTCCCCTGAAGATAGCCGAGATGTTCTATAGCAATCATGGGGTGCCCATTGACGAGGACAAGACCTGGGATTATGCCAGCCGCTTCAAGTTGCGGGTGGCCGGCAGTGCAGACCGGTTCAACCTTAAGGAGGGATACACCACGGTGTCCCTGCATTTCAACAGGGAGCCGCGTTATTATGCGGATCTGGGCTTTGACGGAGGCATCTGGTACGGGCAGGGCCACTACGATGATCAGGGCGACGACCTGCTCTACGTGGCCGCCAAACAGGGACAGCCCGCCGCGGTGATCAACTATGCCTCGTATTCTACCACCGGTTTCTGGCCCAAGAAGCTGGTGAACTACAACAACATCATCGGCGACGGCAATACCTATACGGTAGAGAACTATCCCTGGCCCGTAATTCGCCTGTCGGACCTTTACCTGCTGTATGCCGAGGCGTTGAACGAGGTCAGCGGGCCCACGGATGAGGTCTTTATGTATCTCGACACGGTCAGGGCCCGTGCCGGCGTGCCGCCGGTGAAGGAGGCCTGGACCAACTATTCCAAGAACCCCAACAAGTTTGCGACCAAGGACGGGCTAAGGCAGATCATCCACCGGGAGCGCCTCATAGAGATGGCTTTTGAGGGCAAGCGCTTCTGGGACCTGCGCCGCTGGAAAGAGGCGATCAATGTCCAAAACAATCCCATCACGGGTTGGGATCTTCCCCAATCGAGCCCGGAAGGGTACTATCGTGAGCGGATTATTTTTAACCAGACGTTCTCCATGCGGGACTATCTATGGCCCCTGAATGAGACGGTCTTGCTGGCCAACAACAAGCTGGTGCAGAATCCCGGCTGGTAAGGGCCGGACCCATTCATAACCCATCATTATACTCATGACCATGAAGATATACAACTGTTTGTGCCTGGCAGCCTTGCTGCTGGCGGCCGCTTGCAAGGAGAGCGAGCGGGGCGTGCCGGTCAGCACCACCGATGTGGCTCCCGGCCCGGTGAGCGACATACAAGTCGAAAACATCGCCGGGGGGGCTACGATTTCCTATGCGCTGCCGAAAAGCAGCAATCTCCTGTATGTCCTGGCCGAATACAGGATCAGGGAAGGCGGGGAGTTGTTGGAAAAGAAATCCTCTTACTACAACAACAGCCTGACGATCGAGGGATTCCCGGATACCCTGGCCCGGCAAGTCACCTTGTATGCCGTGTCCAAGGGAGAAAAGCGCTCTGAGCCTGTGGAAGTAACGGTCCATCCGGGGCAGCCACCCATAAAGCTGATCAAGGCCTCGGTGCAGATGAAGGCGACCTTTGGGGGTGTACAGGTGAGCTTTGTCAACGAGAACGAGGCGGATGTCAAGATCACGGTGCTGACCACGGACTCCGTCGGGGACCTGTATCCTGCAGACGTGTATTATACCAAACGCAAGGAGGGGAATTTTTCGGTACGGGGATTTGCCGCCGAAGAACGGACTTTCGGCGTGTTCGTCCGTGACCGCTGGGACAACTTTTCCGACACGGTGTATAGTACCTTGACGCCCTATTACGAGGAAGAGATCACCAAGAGCCTGTTCAGCGCCGTGCATCTACCCACCGACACCTATACCCAGCATTGCTGTGGCAACGGCATGACTGACGTCTGGGATGATGTCTGGGGCCCCGGCGATGTTTTCCACACCAAGCCCAATACGGGAATGCCCCAATGGTTCACGTTCGACATGGGACAATCCGTGCTGCTCAGCCGGCTCAAGCTCTACCACCGCAATACGTCTGCCGGTACCGACGGCGCTTTTTATGGTGGCGATCCCAAGCGCTTCGAGATATGGGGCAGCAATGATCCCAACCCGGATGGAAGCTGGGACAGCTGGACCCTGCTGGGCTCCTATGAGTGCCTGAAACCCTCGGGCAGTGCCAAACCCACTGCTGAGGACATTGCTTATGCCTGCGAGGACGGGGAAGATTTTGAGTTTCCCCTGGGCATACCGCCGGTGAGGTACCTGCGGTTCAGGACCCTGGAAACCTGGGGCGGGACCACCTATATCTACATAGCTGAACTCTCCTTCTGGGGAGACGTGCAATAACCCATTTGACGATGCCTAAAACAACGATCATGAACAATCAGCATACACATGCCCGGCGTCTGCCTGCGGCACGCCTCCTCACCGCAGCCTTCTGGTTGCTTGGTGTGGCGGCCTGCACGAAGATGGACGATACGTACCACGATTTCTGGGCAGACGGCGAGAAGACCTATCCATCTTCGCCCGATTCCCTGCGGGCCTTGTCCGGACACGATAGGGTGGTGCTCCAGTGGATCATCACGGGTGACCCGAACGTGACCAGGGCGGTGATTTACTGGAATGCCGGCAAGGACTCCCTGGAAGTGCCGGTGGAGCGCGATGGCAAGAGCACGCCGGACTCCATGTCGGTGAACCTCGATCCCCTGCCGGAAGGAGCATATACCTTTGACTTGTATACCTATGACGATGAAGGCCATCGCTCCGTATTGACCTCCGTGGCGGGGAAATCCTACGGAGACAATTACGCCAACAGCCTTTTGCAACGCCTGATTGAGGGGGCCTCCTTCATCAATGATACCCTCTATGTAGACTGGGGCGATCCGGCAGATCAGACCTCGGTCGGCGTCGAGCTGCAGTATACGGATACCCTGGGGAATTTGCGCCAGGTATGGGTAGATCCCCTGGCAGACAGTACGGTCATCGCCGACTATGCGCTCGGCACGGCCCGGTCTATAGAATACCGTACCCTCTACCTGCCGGATTCCATGGCCGTGGACACCTTTGCGACTGCCTATGCGGCTCAGCGGGTCAAAGGCCCCCGCATGGAACTTCCGAAAGACGGCTGGTCGGCCACCGCCTCCAGCTATGACAACCGCAACGGGCGGACGGACCGGACCCCCGAGAAGGCCATCGATAACGACAACGGCACCTCCTGGGTCAACCTGGTGGGGTCCTCCGACTGGCCCCATACCCTGACCCTGGATCTCGGCTCGGTGATGGAGGGTATCTCGGGGTTGTCCATCAACCTGTCCCAACGGGCCGAGGCACCCAAGACCATTCAACTGGCGGTCAGCGATGATGGCGCAGAATGGACCCCCCTGGGTAGCTTCAGCCTGAATTACGTGGCCGGCACCCAGTATATCGATTTTTCCGAGGACCTGAACTTCCGCTTCATTCGCGTGACCGGCATGGAGGCTGCGGGCAATAGCCCCAATATCGTGATCAACGAGGTAGGCCTGTTTGTCCGTTAGGGCTGGCGAGGTCCGGCGGAGCATCATCCTAAGGCCCAACAACCCTGGACAGGGGGAATTTTTTTCTTGACCGGTGGACAAGGGGACGTCCACAGTGGCCGCCACAGGAGGCTGGGGCGCCATAGCGGCGGGGAAACCCGCCGCGGGCCCTCAGGCTCCGGGGACCGGGGACAGCCGGTGGAGGCTTCCCCGGGACCAGGTGGCCCTGGCCGGGGAGTACCGTTTTCCGCCATGAATGTCCCGCAGCGTTCGAGGCCTCTGTATAATCCGCTTTCAGCTGCCGGGCCATCCTCAGGGCCCCGGTCGCT
>CBINPH010000137.1:0-8139 GCA_966252445.1 uncultured Chitinophagaceae bacterium
TGGACAACGAAGCCCTGCGCCGGGGCGATGGGCAGCGGCTGGTCATCAGCGCTTCCGTACTCGGCACCGAAGAGGATAACCTGCAATACGGCGTGGACATCCGGCGGCTGGTCCGTGAGGGGCTTCTCGATGCCGTATATATTTACCCCTATGATTTCGGGGCGACCAAGAAAGGGGGCTTTGACCTGTCCTTTTTCCGGGAGGTCTGCGGCCCCAGGCATGTACCCTTTTTCCCGGCCTTGGCCACTCATTGGGACATAGACCGGCAAATTGCCCAGGCCTCATCTTTCCTGGAAGGAGGGGCCTCCGGCATTTATATGTGGGATGGTGGGGGACAGGGGCCGCTTTGGCAGCCCTTGTATTTCCGCCTGGGACACCCGGAGGAGATCAGCCGGCGCCACGAGGTGGTGGATTTCCAAAAGCCTCCCCACCATTTGTATTATTTTCATAAGTTGGGCAACAAGGTTTATGACGGCAGGTTTCCTGCCGTATGGGGCGGATAGGCACGGCCTCTGTCATGCACATACCGGATGGTGACCCACATTATTTTAGCGGATGAATCGGTTTACAGGCAGGATCAGTAAGGCGGCATGGCGTATGCTCCGGCACAGGAGAATGATCTTCTTCCTGCTGGCGTTGACAATGGCAGCAGGGGAAGGGGCAGCCCAGATGCATAACCAGTTGCAATGGGAAAAGCTGCCCGCATTGCCCGACACTGCAGCCCGCTCCGGCCTGTTCATCGGTGTCAGCCACGGACATCTCATCGTCGCTGGCGGGGCGATCTTGCCGGGTCCCGTCGCCGGAGATCAGGGGGGAAAGCTGTACAGTGATCGCGTATTTATCCTGCAGAAAGGCGCCGGATCGTGGTCCCTGGCGGGTCAACGCCTTCCGCACCCGCTCGCCTATGGTGTTTCGGCAACCTATGGAGACAATGTGCTGCTGGCGGGCGGCCGGGATTCCGAAAGGCATTATGCCCAGGTGTACAGGCTTGCGGACCGGCAAGGGACGTTGGTCATCGATACCCTGCCCAGCCTTCCCGTACCTCTGGCTCAGATGAGTGGCGCCGTGGTGGATGACATCTTGTTTGTCGCCGGTGGCAGCACCCAGGCCGGTGGTGCGCCGGGGAAATATTTTTTCGCCCTGCAGCTGTCAGCGGCCCATCCGCACTGGCTGACCCTGGATAGCTGGCCCGGGCCGGCGAGGATGCAAGCGGTCTGCGCCTCCCTGGACGGAGATTTTTTTCTTTTCGGCGGCATAGGCCCCACGGGCAGCGATTCCACATCCGAGACTGTGCTCCGGGATGCTTACCGGTTTACACCCAGCTATCGTGAAGGGCTGGTCAGCGGTGGGCATTGGACAAAACTCGCTGCCATGCCCACGGGTGTGGCCCAGGGTGCCAGCCCGGCACCGACCATAGGGCTGGCACATATACTTTTTCCCGCCGGCGGCGAGCCTGCGGGCCGCTCGGGCAGCGCAACGCCCTCATCGCCGGGGCGTCTGCTGGCTTATCATGCCGAGAGCGATGCATGGGTAGACTTCGGAAAGCGACCCGGTGCAGAGACCCTGTGGCAACCTTCCGTGACCCGCTGGAACGGGAGCTGGGTCATCGCCGGCGGGCAGGACGAGGCCGGAAAGGCATCGGGCGACGTGCTGTCGCTGTCCAAGAACCTGGGCTTTGGCTGGATCAACTGGGCGGCCCTGATGGTGTACCTGGTTTTTATCCTTTGGATAGGATTGTTGTTCAACCGGAAGGGGCAAACCACGAAAAACTTCTTCACTGCCGGCGGGAAGATACCCTGGTGGGTGGCCGGCCTCAGCATCTACGGCTCCCAGCTGAGCGCCATCACGGTCATGGCCATTCCGGCCATCGTCTACGCCACCGACTGGTCGCTGGCGATCGGCTCCCTGGTGATCATTGCTATTGTTCCCCTGGTCGTCCGGTATTTTATTCCTTTCTTCAAGCGGCTGCCCATCACCTCGGCCTATGAATACCTGCAGCTTCGTTTCAGCGGCCCGGTGCGGATGATCGGCAGCATCACCTTTATTCTCTTTCAGCTTGGGCGGATGGGCATTGTGTTGTTCCTTCCGGCCGTGGCGATCGCTTCGGTAACGGGCATTAACGTATACCTGCTCATCTCCATCATGGGATTTATCTGCCTGCTGTATACCATGAAAGGAGGTATCGAGGCCGTGGTCTGGACAGAAATGGTGCAGGTGTTCATCCTGCTGGGCGGGGCCATCCTGTGCCTGGTTATTGCCATTACCGGCGTGGAAGGCGGACTGGGGCAGGTGATCGCCCGCGGCATGGAGACCCACAAATTCACGCTTTTTCACCTGGGATGGAAGCCCGACCGGCTGGTGCTGTGGGTCTGTGTGGTGGGGTTCTTTTTCTTTGACATTATTCCCTATACCTCCGATCAGACGGTCGTCCAGCGGTATCTCACGGTAAAGGATGAAAAAGAGGCGGCCAAGAGCCTCTGGACCAATGCCCTGATGATCATTCCCACCATTGTCATTTACTTCGGGCTGGGGACGGTGCTGTATGTGTTTTACCACAGCAACCCTCATGTCCTGCCTTCGGAAAAGGTCGGCGAGATACTGCCGTACTTCGTCGTCCAGGAACTTCCTGTAGGCATAGCCGGCCTGGTCATCGCCGGCATTTTCGCAGCCAGCCAGTCTGCGCTGGGAAGCGGCATGAACAGCATATCGGCAGCCTTTGTCACGGATATATATCCTTATCTGCGCCGGGGCTCAAGTGACCAGGAGAGCCTTCGGACCGCGAGGATGGTCACCGCTACCGTGGGGTTGTTCGGCATTGCCAGCGCCATGCTGGTCGCCGCATTGGACGTGGAGTTCATTTTCGACCTTTTCCAGGAGATCCTGGGCATCATCGGCGGTTCCCTGGCCGGGGTATTTATCCTCGGCATATTCACCCGCAGAGCCAATACCGCCGGCGTGATATGCGGCATCGTCCTGGGTTTCCTCGCTGTTTGGCTGACCAAATCTTTTACGGACGTCAGCCTGTACCTGTATGGCGCCATCAGCATACTGACGACCGTGATCGGCGGATATGCCTTTAGCCTGCTGGGCCCGCAGCCCAAAAATATCCGGGGGCTGACCTATGCCACCCTCGATCGTTCCCCGGAGGCGGCCAGGCCGGCGGAAGTCCTGGTCAGCCGGGGTGCCGCGGAAAGAGGCTGAACCCCAAAAGGTGTTTGCAAACAGATACTATGAAATGGATACTGGTAGTTTGCGCTATGGGCTTGGTCCTCACCTTGTGCTGGGGGTGCCTGCAAACCAGAAAAGTCCCGCCCAAGGCCAAAGCGCTGCCTGCGCTCAGCCCTTGTACCGTCAGCGGTACCTCGCATGTGGCGGTAACGCCCGTCCCCAGGCCCTATGCGCACTGGATGGAGCGCCACCAAGGTGTGCTGAACCGCATACAGGCTGGTCCTGCCGACCTGATCTTCATCGGCAACTCCCTGACCCAGCGTTGGGAGAGCGCTGGAAAAGCGGTATGGCAAGCCTATTATGGAGACAGGAACGCCGTGAATATGGGTTTTGACGGCGATGGTACGCAAAACGTGCTCTGGCGCCTCGACCATGGGGAGATTGATGGCATTTCCCCCAAGCTGGCCGTGGTCCTCATCGGCAGCAACCATGTCAACGGCTATACCGTAGAGGAAATTTCCGACGGCATCAAGGCCATTTGTTGCCGGATCGTCAGCAAGCTGCCCCGTACCAAGATCCTGCTGCTGTCCATCCTTCCGCGGGGTGACGCGTCGGCGGCTGCGGCCTACAGGCTGGCGAAAGCCAGTGAAGAGGCGGCTAAGATGGTTGATAACCGGACCATCTATTACCTGGATATCCGGGAAAAATTTCTGGATGCAGATGGAAATGTCTCCTCGGTGTTTATGGGGGTGGACCATGTCCACCTGACGGAGGAAGGATATCAGGAACTGGCGGGATTGCTGGAGCCGACTATAGCCAGGCTGCTGAAGGACAGGGCAAAGCCGTAGCAGCGGCCATGCCTCCGGGCCGGTCCTTTATCTGGAACCTTCAGAGCTGGTTGAAATACTGGAGCAGGTGCCTTCTCATTTTGTTGCGGAACTCTTCGGGGGATCCGTTATACAGCGTATTCAGCAATCCCCGGTGTGACACGTAGCTGGGGTCCTTGGTTGGATCGATGGTGTATAGTTCGTGGCTCAGGTAATCGAATATGGACAGCAGCATTTTCTGGAACCGCTGAATCGTATGGTTTCCGGAGATCTCGTACAGGGTGGAATGAAATTCCACATCGTATCGGGTGCTTTGCAATTTGGTGGTAGCCTCTTCATCGCGGATGACGATCTCTTCAAGCCGTCGCAGGTCCTCGTCGGTTTTTCGCATAAACAGCAGGTCGGCTATGCCTATTTCCAGGACCAGCCGTAGTTCGAAGATATCCTTCATGGTCCCGGTGTCGAGCAATTTCAGGTCCAGGACCTTCTGCATGTTGTTGAGGATATCAGGATGGGTAATGACCATACCCCGGTTTTTCCGGGCCTCGATGATGCCCATTGTTTTAAATCTGACGAGCGCCTCCCTGATGGCCGTCCGGCTGACGCCGAGCGCCTGGGCCAGTTCCGTTTCCTTGGGAATGGAATCTCCGGGTTGAAAATTTTCGCTGTGGAAATAGGCCTGGAGGCTGTTTTCGATTTTATCTACCTGGCTTTGGCTTCGGATGGGTTGCAATTTCGATAAGGTCAATGCTTTCATTTTGAAGGGGTGAATGGCGCGGGGTGAAATGCTGTTATGTTCATAGCTGGCCGGAAACGGCTTTTCCCAAATTATAAAAATAAACTAATATACGCAGCCAACAAGGGTTTACGGCATTAATTCTGGATGAATGTTTGCGCGGCCCTTTGCCGCCGGGTTGCCCGCGGGCAGGAGGCCTTCGGATGAGGGGGAAAGCGCAGGGTGGACGCCTCGGGCCTCCGCCGGGATAAGACCCCCGGGGGCGGTATGTCGGGGGACCGGCGGCGCTCCGCCCTCGCTGGGCAGTTTATGGCAGGGGCCTGATCCAGATGTTGCGATAGCTCACCAGGCAGCCATGATCCTGCAGTACCAAAGGCAGGGGGCCATGTTTTTCATACGTAGGCTCTGCCGTGAACGTCGTGCCTTTGATGGCAGCGTGATCCTGTACAAATACGCCATTCTGCAGGACAGTGACATATGCGGGGCTCTTCAGGGAGCCGTCCCCGTTAAATATGGGTGCCGTAAAGTAGATGTCATAGGTCTTCCATTCGCCGGGAGGGCGGCTCACGTTGACCAGCGGCGGGTATTGCTTGTAAATGCTTCCTGCGGTGCCGTCGATGTAGGTGTTGTTGTGGTAGGAATCCAGCACCTGCAGCTCATAGAGGCCCTGCAGAAAAATGCCGCTGTTCCCGCGATTCTGGCCGTCACCGGTGGCCGGCGATGGCGTCCTCCATTCCACATGAAGCTGAAAGTTGCCGTAAGCCTCTTTGGTTTGTATCGGTCCTGTACCGGGCTTGACGGTCATGACGCCGTCGGCCAGGGTCCAGGCTGCGGGGTCTTTGCTGTTGACACTTTGCCAATGATCCAGGTTTTTTCCGTCAAACAGGACCACGGCATCAGAAGGGGCGGCCCCATACGCATGTCCGGCCTTCACCACGGCGGGTGCAGGCCTGACCGACTGCGACTGCGCAGGCAGGCTCAGCAGCAATGCAGTAGCGGAAAGCAGGACTTTCCCCGGTGTCAGATATGTCTTTCTCATGGTATGGAACTCCCGGTTAGTGACGAGCCAAACATAGAGAAATTCCGGTCAAAAAAGAAGCCGCCTGGGCAGCCGCCGGTTTCCCGGCCCTGCCGGGGGGCCGGGGCAGCCGGCAGGGAACAGGCTGTGGTTCCATCCGGTGGGTGACCTGCGGCCCGCTGCGGTGCGCTTCAGGCCGCCCCTTCTATCTGGTGTATGGCCCGCACCGTTTTCAGGATAGCGTCAGGGGTGACGGAGATCGAGTCGATGCCTTCGGAGACCAGGAACTGAGCGAAGTCCGGAAAATCCGAAGGCCCCTGTCCGCATATCCCCACCTTGACATTATGTTGTTTGGCCGTTTTGATGAGGCTGCTGATGAGGCCTTTAATGGCCGAGTTCCGCTCGTCATAAATATGAGCCACCAGGGCGGAATCGCGATCCAGGCCCAGCGCCAGCTGTGTCAGGTCATTGGATCCGATGGAGAATCCGTCGATATACTTGGAAAATTCGTCTGCCAGGATAATATTCGAGGGGATCTCCGCCATCAGGTACACCTCCAGGCCCCGCGTTTTTCGCTCCAGGCCAAACTCCTTCATCACCTCCTGTACCTTTATCAGCTCTTCGATCGTGCGGCAGAAGGGGATCATGACCACAATATTGTCCAGCCCCATCTCTTCCCGAACCTGCCTGATTGCCTTGCATTCCATGCCGAAGGCTTTCTTATAAGCGGGGGAATAGTACCTGGATGCTCCCCGCCAGCCAATCATGGGATTTTCCTCACGGGGCTCGAAATAATGGCCGCCCAGCAGGTTGCTGTATTCGTTGCTTTTAAAATCACTGAAGCGCACGATCACCTTGTGGGGATAAAAGGCGCTGGCAATCTTGGCGATGCCAAAAGAGAGTTTTTTGATAAAAAAGTCCTCCTCGCCTGCGTAGCCCACAATCCGCTTTTCGATTTCACTGCTCAGCTCGGCATCATGCAATTCCCTGTGCTGCAGCAGGGCCAGGGGATGTATCTGGATGTAGTTGCTCATGATAAACTCTTCCCTGGCCAGCCCCACACCTTTGGAGGGCAACTGGGCAAACCGGAAGCAGTTGGATGGGGAACCGACGTTCAGCAAAACAGGCGTTCGGGTGACCGGAAGATCGCTCAGGGCATATTCCTCGATGTCGAAATCGATCTGGCCGGCGTACACGATGCCCGCTTCTCCTTCGGCACAACTTACCGTCACTTCCTGCCCCTCCTGCAGTACCGTGGTCGCTTTACCGCATCCGACAATGGCCGGGACGCCGAGTTCACGGGCGATGATGGCTGCGTGACAGGTGCGTCCGCCCCTGTTGGTGACGATCGCCGAGGCCATTTTCATGATGGGTTCCCAGTCCGGGTCGGTCATGTCCGTGACCAGCACATCACCCTTTTGAAATTCCTTCCCTTCGATGACCCGCTTGTCCAGCGAATACAAGATGTTCACTTTCCCGGAGGCAATGCGGTTGCCCACGGCAATGCCCTCGATCAGTTTGCGGGAGCCTCTCTCCGGATCGGCTATTTTATATTCGGTGATTTTGTCGATGTTTTTCCGGGAATGTATAGTTTCCGGCCTGGCCTGGACGATAAACAAACGGTTGCTGAGGCCATCCAGGGCCCATTCCACATCCATGGGTGTCCACTGACCCCTGATTTTCGAGTAGTACTCTTCAATCTGGGTCACCCAACGGGCTACCTTAATAATGTGTTCATCCGAGAGGCAGAACCTGTTCTGCATGGATTGCTCCGTCGGAATGATCTTGACCCTTTCGTCGGTTCTGTCGCCATAGACCATGATCCTGTCCTTGATGCCCAGCTTTTTCTCGATGATGGCGGGGAAGCCCTGGCGCAGGGTGGGCTTGAAGACAATGAATTCGTCGGGGGAAACGGCGCCCTGCACCACCATTTCGCCGAGGCCGTAGCTGCCGTTGATGACCACCACGTCCTTGAAGCCGCTTTCGGGATCGAGGCTGAAGGCTACGCCAGAAGCCCCCAGGTCGCTTCGCACCATTTTCTGCACGCAGATACTCAGGCCCACACTGAAGTGGTCGTATCCGAAGGTCTGGCGATAGCTGATGGCCCGGTCGGTAAATAAGGACGCGAAGCAGTTCCGGACGGCATCCATGAGGTTCGCCGGCCCGTGGACATTCAGGAAGGTCTCCTGCTGTCCGGCGAATGAAGCATCCGGCAGGTCTTCCGCCGTTGCCGAAGAGCGCACGGCTACATCGGTATAATGCTGCCCGTAGTTTTCCGACAGCGCGATATAAGCATGGATGATCAATTCACTCATTTCCTTGGGGAAACGGCCGCTCTGCAGCAAGAGCCGGACCTGTTGCCCCCCGCGCCTCAAGGATTCGATTTGGTC
>CBINPH010000138.1:0-8138 GCA_966252445.1 uncultured Chitinophagaceae bacterium
CAGCACCCTGCCCCCTGCCGCGGAGAAAGCGGAGGGCTGGCAGCTGGCCTTGCACCTCAACGCCAACGGCGCTTCCAGCTTCGGACATGCGGAAACCAATGATAACCCCCTGCTGAAAGGATCGTCGGTGGATCTTTATCCCTCCCTGCTCGTGCGCAAGGGCCTCTCCCGCCGCCTGTCTCTGCAAGCCGGCCTGGCGCTGGCCTCCCCCGTGGACCTGCCGCGCCGGGATTTTTCCTTCAGCGTGCCCAACCCCACCCGGGCCATGGCGGCCGACGTACAGGCTTCCGCCGACCAGATCACCCTGCAGCGCCTCTATTACGCCGACATACCGCTGACCCTGCATTACCACCTCAGTGAGCGGCTGTCCGTGGGCAGCGGCCTGCAGCTGTCCCTGCTGCAGAAGGTCATCGGGGAGAAGCAGCGTGCCGACTATGACGCGATGAACTTCCTGGCCTATGTGGACCCGGTGGAACCGGAGCCGCGGAACCTCCGCGACGACAAGGAGGCGGGCGGCAGCGTCCGTTCCATGGACATGCGCTGGGTGGCGGGTCTGCGGTACCGCTTCGCGCCCCACTGGGAGGCCTCCCTGCAGTACCAGCAGGGGCTGGCCGACATATCCGGCAACCAGGCGCTGACGGGCGGCCATGCGGTGCGCAACGCCGTCGTCCACCTGGGTCTGGGCTTCGTGATCCGCTGACCGGCCTGGCAGAGGCATTACCCGGCTTTTTCCGTCACGGCCCCGGCGCCAGTCCGGCCCCTGCTGCCCGGGCTTCCCGGCGGTCCCCCCACACAACCTTTTTGACAGTTTGCCGCCGAACCCGTAATTTGAACCATGACTTTAGATGCAGCACAGGCCACAGCATGGCTGGCGGCGATCATCCTGCTGGTGTTGTACCTGCGGGAGGTGCAGCGGCGGCGCGCCGAGCAGGCCATTGGCCGCTCCCGGCGCGAGGATGCGGAACGGCAGGCCGACGCCCTCCGGGCCGAGAAGGAAGCTTACCTGGCCGACAAGATCGGGCTGGGCCGCGCCCTGGCCGAAGCCCAGGCGCAGGCCGCCGAGCTGCAGCGCCGCCTGGAGGACCAGACCGGCGCCCGGGAGGAGCTGCAGGCCCGCCTGCGGACCGAGTTCGAGAATATGGCCGGGCGGCTGCTGGATGAGAAATCGGAAAAATTCACCCGGCTGAACCAGGTGAACATCGAGGCCCTGCTGAAACCCCTCCAGGAAAAGATACGCGACTTCGAGAAAAAAGTGGAAGAGACCTATCACCTGGAATCCAGGGAACGCTTCTCCCTGCAGCGGGAGCTGCAGCGGATGCAGGAGCTCAACAGTACCCTCTCCGAGCAGGCCACCAACCTCGCCAATGCCCTCAAGGCCGACACCCGCCGGCAGGGCGGATGGGGGGAGTATGTCCTGGAGCGCATCCTCGAGAGCTCAGGGCTGGAGGCAGGTATCCATTACCGCACCCAGCAGTCCTTCACCGATGAGGAGGGACGGCGGCGGCGCCCCGACGTGGTGGTGCTGTTGCCGGAAAACCGCCAGGTGGCGGTGGATGCGAAGGTCTCCCTGACGGCCTATGAACGATATTACAGCGCGGCTGATGAGGCCGCGCGGCGCCAGGCCCTGGAGGCCCATGTGCAGTCCGTGCGCCGCCATATCGACGATCTCGCCTCCAGGCATTACGAGAAACTGCTGGGTGACTCTCCTGATTTCGTGCTGATGTTCATCCCCGTAGAGCCGGCCTATGGGCTGGCGCTGATGCAGGACCCCCATTTGTTCGACTATGCCATGCGGGAAAAGATCATCCTGGTCAGCGTGTCCTCGCTGCTGGCGACGCTGCGCGTGATCGAGAGCATGTGGAGGTTGGACAAGCAAAATCGCCATGCGGCGGAGATTGTGCGGCAGGGCAGCGCCCTGTACGACAAGTTCGCCGGCTTCGTCGCCGACATGCAGCAGCTGGGCGGCGCCCTCGGCCATGCGCAGCAGGCCTATGACCGCGCCGTCAAGAAGCTGTCCACCGGCCGCGGCAACCTGGTGGGCCGCGCGGAGCAAATGCGCAGGCTGGGGCTGGATGCCGGCAAGTCGCTGCCCGAGCAATGGGTGCGGGACAGCGAGGAGCCTTCCGGTGAATGAGCTGTTGTCCGCGCTATTCTTCCGGCAGGGGTGCCCGCGCATAGCGGGGATGCAGGAACTGCAGGTAGCCCACCGCCAGCAGCGCCAGCAGGGCCATCCCGCTGAAGGGCAGGAGGCCCGAGCCACCCGACAGGTTGTACCACCAGCCGCTTGCCAGCGCCCCCAGGCCTATGCCGGCTTCCATGGCGATGAACATGGTCGCCAGGGCCCGGCCGCGGCCGCCGGGGCGCGCCAGGTCCACCGTCCAGGCGCTGGCCGCGGGGGAGAGCATGCCCATGGCGAGGCCGTAGACGACGGCGGCCGCCAGCAGCAGCCCCGCGCCCGGGCGGAGGGCGATCAGCAGCATGCTGCCGGCCATGATCACGCCGGCCAGCTTCAGCACAGGCACCCGCCCGAAGCGGTCGGGTACCCGCCCCGCCAGCAGGCGGACGCCCACGGAACCCAGCGTAAAGAAAGTGAAGAAGACCCCCTTGTTGTGGAGGCCCGACCGCAGGCTCATGTCAGGGATGAGGGTGAGGGCGGCCCCATAGCTGGCATACAGCAGGAAGGTCACCAGGGCCGGCGCCGTCACCCTGGGCTCGAAGATCTCACGGCGGGAGATCCGCAGCAGACGCCAGCGGAAGGGCTGGCGCTGCGCCAGGCTTTCTTTCATGCCTGCCAGGATAAGCACGGAGAGCAGGGCGGCGACAGCGGAGGTGAAAAACATGAAGGTCAGGCCGTATCGCTGCGCCACGGCGCTGCCCAGGGCCGGGCCCAGCGACAGCCCCAGGGTGGAGCAGAGCCCCAGCACGCCCATGGCCTGCCCCCTTCGAGACAGGGGGATGATGTCCGCGACGTAGGCCGAGGCCCCCGTGGGCTTGAAGCCCGTGGAAAAGCCGTGGAAGAAACGCAGCCAGAGGAAGCCGGCCACGCTGCCCAGCACCGGGTACAGCAGGCTGCATACCACGCATATCAGCGACCCGTAGATCATCACCGGCACCCGGCCCACCGTGTCGGCCAGCTTCCCGGAAAACGGGCGGGAGAGTCCGGCCATGAGGGTAAACAGCGAGATGATCAGGCCGATGTACCGCTCCCCGCCGAGGCTGCTGAGGTAGGCGGGCAGCTCGGGGATCGGCATGTTGAAGCTGCAGGAAAACAGGAAGTGGCTGGTACAGAGCAGCACCAGCTGGCGAAAGGCCCTTCTGTCCAGCCCCCAAAGCATGCGCAAAGATAGGAAGGCGGAGGATGCGCCGGGCCGCGCAAGAGCGGTCAGGAGCCTGGCAGAGGATGGCGGTTGGGGCAGGATGCCGATCGGGGACAAATAGCGGTACCTTCCATCGGCTCATGCGCCGATGATCTTAAATATCGACTAATTTGCCGATATTTTTATGTATCGGTTTTTCTCCCTATATTTGAGGTATGACCAGCGTCATCACCGGCGATATCATCGGGTCCAGCCGGCAGGCAGACCAAAAAGGGTGGCTGACACCCCTGAAGGCCCTGTTGCATACGCTGGGTCCCCAACCCGCCGTCTGGGAGATATACCGGGGGGACAGTTTCCAGCTCGAAAGGCCTTCGCCGGAAGAGGCCCTGCATATGGCCATTCGCATCAAGGCACTCGTCAAGGCCATACCGGGCATGGATGTGCGGATGGCCATAGGCGTGGGAGAAAAGAATTTTACCGCTGCCCGGGTCAGCGAGTCCAACGGGGAGGCCTTCGTGTTTTCCGGGAAGCGCCTGGAGGCGCTGAAGAAGGAGAAGCAGACCATGGCCCTGCAGACGCCATGGCCTGCGCTGGACCGGGAGATGCAGGTCTGTCTCCGCCTGGCCCTGATCGTCATGGACGGGTGGACGCCTGCATCGGCAGAGCTGGTCGGCCTGCTGCTGGATCACCCCGCCTGGGACCAGCAGGCCCTGGCGGCCCGGCTGGGCATAGCCCAGTCTTCGGTTAGCGAAAGGCGGCAGCGTGCACATTATGCGGAGATCATGGAGATGGAGGCCCTGTACCGCGAAAAAATCATCCAAAAGACTAGGCCATGACGCTGTTTCTGCAATTGCTGCTGGCGCACCTGATCGGGGATTTTATCCTGCAGCCGGGCAGCTGGGTACGGGAAAGGGAGGCCAAAGGACTGCGGTCCCCGCGGTTCTATCTGCATGTGCTGGTCCACGGGGCGCTGCCCATGCTGCTGGTAGGCAGGCTGGGTTTCTGGCCGCTGGCCGCGCTGATCGCGCTGAGCCATGGCCTCATCGACCTGGCCAAGGCCCGTTGCCAGCGGCCGGACACCCGGCGCCGCTGGTTCCTCATCGACCAGGTCCTGCACCTCTGCGTGATCGGGGCCGTATGGACCTGGGTGCAGCGCCCCCATATCCTGCCTGCTGCGATCCTGAGCGGGGAAGCCTGGATGTACCTGACGGCCCTGGTGCTGATCAGCTGGCCCACATCGGTGGCCATACGGATCTTCATCTCCCGCTGGACCCCCCATACCGAGGAGCTCATCGACGGCTCCCTGCAGCGGGCGGGCCAATACATCGGCATCCTCGAAAGGCTGTTCGTCTTCGGGTTCGTGGTCTCCGGGCACCTGGAAGCTGTGGGCTTCCTGCTGGCGGCCAAGTCGATTTTTCGTTTCGGTGACCTCCGCGAATCCAAGGATCGCAAACTCACCGAATACGTCCTGATCGGCACCCTGATCAGCTTCGGGACGGCCCTGCTCGCGGGCGCCCTGGTGAAGGGCTATGCCGCCTGAAGCCGTTTTTTTGGGAAAATCCCTTACTATTGCCGCATTCGACCACCTTGACCTTCCAAACCGACAACGGAGATCCGCGGGACGACCAGACCCTGATCCGGCAGTACAAAAGCACCGGGGACCTGCAGCACCTTGGCGTCCTGTACGGTCGCTACATGCACCTGGTCTACGGGGTCTGCCTGCGATATGTCGAGGAGGAGCAGGCCAAGGACGCCGTGATGCAGATTTTTGAAGAGCTGATCGACAAGCTGAAGAAGCACGAGGTCCGCCATTTCAAGAGCTGGCTTCATGTGCTGGCCCGCCATTACTGCCTCATGCAGCTGCGGCAGCGCCGGCGCCGCGAAGGGCATCTCCAGCCCCTGGAAGAAGAGCGGCTTGTGGAAAACGCCGCTGCGTTTCATCATGATCCTGAGGATGGCTTGGGCCGCGAAGAAGACCTGCAGCGCATGGAGCGCTGCCTCGAAACCCTCCCGGAAGAACAGCGCCGCAGCGTGGAGCTTTTTTATCTCCAGGAGCGCAGCTACCGGGAGATCGAATCGCAGACCGGATACGACCTGAAAAAAGTCAAAAGCTATATCCAGAACGGGAAACGCAACTTGAAAAACTGTATGGAGAAAAGAGCGCATGCCTGACAAGCCCCATAGGAATGTGCTGCGGGTGACCGCCGAGCTGATCCGGCAATACGTCCAGGGCACGCTCGACGACCGCACCATGCATGCCCTGGAGCGGCAGGCCCTGGAGGACCCGCTGCTGGCAGAGGCCCTGGAGGGTTATGGCCGGCACGATCCAGATCAGTCGGCGCAGCTGGAGGAGCTGCAGCGCCGCCTGGAACAGCGCCTGGCGGGCAACCCTGCCCGCCCGGGGAAGATCCCCCTGCGGCGGCGCCTGGTGCTGTGGGGGGCGGCGGCGAGCCTGTTGTTGCTGCTGGGCCTGGGTGCCCTGCTGCGCTGGCGTTTCACCGCCCCGCCGGCGCCTCCTGTGGCCCGGGAGCGCCCCGCCGCGCCGCAGCGGGTGCCGCCGGCGGTCTCCCCGCCGCCTGCCGGCGACAGTATTGCAGCAGACCTGGCCTTCGAAAGGTCGCAGCCCGTGCCGGTGCCGGTGCCGGCGACAGCCCAACCCCAACCCCGGCCCCAAACCCATGCGGTGACCCCTTCCCGGCCTTCCGCCGCACCGACGTCCGGGGCCCTGCCGGTCATCGCGCGGTCCCCGCTGCCGCAGCCCGACAGCATAGACGCCGGCCTGGCCGTGATCAGCCAGAAGCCTGCCGCGGCGCCCGCCGAAGCGGGGATTGCCCTGGCGGGGAGGGCCGCGGGCGTGGCGGTCTCCGGCGACAGGAAGGCCGCAAAGCGTTCCCGCCGCGCCGAAGCCCCGGGGGACGCCGATTCCATGCAGGTGGAAGGGCAGGTCACCAGTACGGAAGGTACGCCGCTGTCGGGCGTGACGGTATGGGTGTCCGGCGAGAAGGCCGGCGCCATAACCGATACCCAGGGCCGGTTTACCATCACCATGCCCGCCCGCCCGGATACCCTCCAGCTGGCCTATGTAGGCTTCGATTCCCGGACGGTGCCGGTGGATCCGGGACGGAACCGGCTGGCCGTGCAGCTCCGCCCCGCTTCTTCCGCGCTCCAGGAAGCTGTGGTCGTGGGATATGGCGCGCGCAAGTCCGAGCAAGCCCCCTCCGTCACAGGGGCCTATCCCCTGGGCGGGTATCCGGCCTTCGAAAAGTACCTGCGGGACAGCCTACGCTATCCCGCTGAAGCCCGGCAGCAGAGGCTGCAGGGCCGCGTGGTCCTCTCCTTCACCGTGATGCCGGACAGCAGCCTCCGTAAAATCAGGGTGCGCAAGGGCCTGGGCGGGGGCTGTGACGAAGAAGCCCTGCGCCTGCTGCGGGAAGGCCCTGCTTGGGTGCCCGGCAGCGATGGGCGCAGCGAGCGAAAAAGGATAGCCGTGCCTTTCCGGCTGCCCGCACGATAGTAAAAAAAAGCGGCCGGCCATGCCCCAGGCAAGGCGGCCACTGGCGCCTGTTCCGCCCGAAGTCCGCGCCGGCTGCACGAGCCTGGCAGGAAATAAGGCGGCGCACGGGGACTGTTAAGGTTTTCCTAAAAATCTTTTTCTATTTTCACCCCGCCGGGCGATAGCGGTTACATTTGTGCGCAGCCCCGGCGGGCGTTCAGGCCGCCGGAAGCCTGTTGACGATCATGTTACGATTTCAGCACAGCGAATACTTGTATGCCCTGATCCTGCTGGGCCTGATCCTGCTGCTCTACCTGGGGGTGCTCGCCTGGAAGCAGCGGGCCATCCGTCGCCTGGGGGACAGGGATCTCGTGCAGCAGCTGTTCAGCGGCTTTTCCCGGCGCCGCTACACCGCCAAGTTCTGGCTCATGTTTGCCGCCTTCGCCCTGCTGGTGCTCGGCGCAGCCAACCTGCAGATGGGCGCCAAGATGGAAAAGATCACCCGCAAGGGGGTGGACGTGATGATCGCCCTGGATGTCAGCAATTCCATGCTGGCCCAGGACGTACAGCCCAGCCGCCTGGACAGGGCCAAGCAGCTGGTCAACAGGCTCCTGGATCGCATGAGCAACGACCGCATCGGCCTGGTGGTCTTCGCCGGCAACGCTTACGTGCAGATGCCGTTGACTGTGGATTACGGTGCCGCCCGCATGTACCTCAGCACCATCAACCCCAGCATGGTGCCCACCCAGGGCACGGCCATCGACAAGGCGATCGCCCAGTGCGAGCGGTCTTTCAATCAGAAAGAGCGCAAGCATAAGGCCATCATCCTGGTCTCCGACGGGGAGGGCTGGGACCAGGGCGCCGTGGATGCCGCCAGCAAGGCCCATGAACAAGGGGTCGTCATCAATGCCGTGGGCGTGGGCTCATCCCAGGGGGCGCCCATCCGCGACAGCCGGACCGGAGAATACAAGAAAGACGAAAAAGGGGAGCTGGTCATCACCCGCATGAATGAAAGCCTGATGCGCTCTATCGCCGCCGGAGGCCATGGCATTTATGCCCATCTGGACAACACCGGGGAGGTCGCCGACAACCTGACAGCCAAGCTGGACGCCATGCAGAAAAAGGAATACGGCGAGAACATCTTTACCGACTACAACAGTTATTTCCAATATTTCCTCGCGGCGGCGCTGCTGCTGCTGGCCGAGTTCTTCGTGCCCGAGACCAGGAAGAAAACCGCCCTGCCCGCATGATACCACCGCGCACATACCGTTCCCTGCTTTGCAGCGCCGCCGCCACGGCCTTGCTGCTGGCGCTGGCCGGCAGCGCCA
>CBINPH010000139.1:0-8065 GCA_966252445.1 uncultured Chitinophagaceae bacterium
TCCTGCAGCAGGTCGCCATGGCCGGGGCCGTTGTGCCCTACGTTCTGCCGGCTGATGACGGGGTTGCCGGGAAATTTTGTCCAGGGACCCATGGGGTCAGTAGCGGTGGCATAGCCCACGGCGTAATCCACGTTGCGGAAATCATTGGCCGAATAAAAAAGGTAATACCGGCTTTCATGCAGCCAGACGGTGGGCCCTTCCGTGACCGGCCAGTTGCTCTGCGCGGTGTTCTCCCAGGGCTCGGTGCCGCTGACACATTCCCGGGCCGTCGCGGTCAGCACATCGGAGAGATCAGGTTTCATTTCCGCGACGAAGATGCGGTTGCCCCTGTCCAGGCGCACATGATACAGGTAGATGCGGCCTCCCGGGTCGAAGAAGATGAAGGGATCGATCTGCTTGCCCGGGCCGGACAGGGCTTTGGGAGTCTGCTGGCGGAAAGGGCCCAGGGGGCTGTCGCTGACGGCAATGGCAATATGCTCATCGGCGGTATAGGCCATGTAATAACGGTCCCCGCGGCG
Source organism: uncultured Chitinophagaceae bacterium (assembly GCA_966252445.1). GTDB lineage: Bacteria > Bacteroidota > Bacteroidia > Chitinophagales > Chitinophagaceae > CBINPH01. Next base: position 519 of record CBINPH010000139.1, read on the forward strand.
GAAGACCTGGGGCGCCCAGAAACCCTGCTGGCCGTAGGTCTCGCCCTTGATCAGCGCATAGCCGTCATGGACGCCGGCGGGGCCTTCCCAGTGCCGCAGGTCGGTGGAGGTGTAGACCAGGAAGCCCAAAGTGTTCCCGCCGGTGCCATAGAGGTAATAGGTGCCCCCGTCATAAAAAATGGTCGGATCGGCCAGGTCGATCACGGTGGAATCGTGCTGTGGGACCGGCGGCGGTGCAGGGCGCTCGTGGCCGCAGGCGCCCAGCGCGAGGACGCTGATGAACAGGAAGGTCAGGGCATGATGCTTCGAAAACATGGTCTAGGGTTTGGGAAGTTGAAAATAGGTGATGCCGTTGAAGCGCAGCGCAGCCTCTCCGCTCCATAGCCCGACACGGGCCGGTGGCAGCGGCTGCGACAGGCGGGCGGCTTGCTGCCCGTCTACAAAAACCACATAGTCATCGCCATAGCGGCGGATGCGCAGGTGGTAGCTGTCCCGCACCTGCTCATGCACGCGTACACGGTAGGGAATCGAAGTGCGATCCCCGGGGTCCCTGGCGCTGATGCGCAGCGCCTCGGCCCGCACGGGGGCGAAGGCCAGGCGACGGAAGCCCGGATGCGGGGAAACGGCCGCCGAGCAGCGCAAGCGATGCCAGCGCCCCTCCAGGAGGTATTCTACCTGCACCTGCTGCGCCGCAGATATTCCCGGCGGCGCAGGACCCTCGAGATCCAGGGCATCGATCTGCGCCCGCCCGTTCAGGGTGAAGTAACGGGTAAGGAAGTCGGAATACCGCATGTCGGCATAATAGGTCGATGTGCGTTGCAGCGGCAAAGTCTTCCGCAGCGGAGGGCGCCCCCTGGCCATGCCTTCCAGCTCCAGTGACCCGGCATCGGCATCCAGGGTGATCCGCAGGTAATGGAGGCTGTCAGCATAGGCAGCGTATATTCCTCCGCGGCCCCCTTCGGGCAAGCCCAGCTGGCCACCGAACTCATAGCGCTGCAGGGCGTCTCCCTTAAAAACCTCGCCGGCCCCGCCGATACCATCCGTGCCGGCGTGCCAGGGCCTGCCGCGGACATTTTCCCAACCGGCGATTCCTTCGTCGTACTCATCCCATCCGATGGTGTAGCGCACGCCGTCAAAGGCCGTGCCGCGGCCCTCGCTCCAGAGGCCGGGCAGGGCCGGGCCGGAGAAGGCGGCGGGAATGCTGTGCTTGCCCGGGGCCGGGTGCCCGTCCAGGCGGAACGCGAAAAGGCCGCCGTTCCGCGACAGCTCCAGGGTATGATACGCGCCGAACGCAAAGTCCTCCGGCAGCGGAAAATATTTTTCTTCCAGGCTGTCGCCTTGCCGGAGCCGGTAACCCCAGCTGCGGCGCCCGCGGTCCATCAGCAGGAGAAGCCCTTCGTCGCCCTTCCCGCGGAAGGCCCACAGCCCCGCCCTCGCGGCTCCGCCGCCCAGGCGCATCCCCGCGCCAAAAAGATATTGCGTCGCCGGGGGCGCCTCGGGGAACGCCGAAAAACCGGGGCCTGTCACCAGCGCTTCTCCCTGCGCCTTCTTCCAGGCGCCGCCATGCAGGCGCCAGGCCGCAGCGTCTGCGCTGTCAAAAAGGTCCCGGAAAGCCGGCATGGCCGGCGGGGGATGATGACCGGCGCTGTGCGGCCCGGTGATGCCGTCCACGAAGAGGCGGCGGTCAAAAAAATGGACCCTGTCTATGTATTGCCCCCGCCGCTCCCCGTTCATGTTGGCCATGTAGACCAGCCACCATTCCAGCCCGTTGGGGCCCCGCACGATATTGGGCTGTCCGGGCGAGAACAGGATGTCGTCGGCGCTGTCGGCGCCGATGTCGAAGAGGCTCAGGTTCAGGTAGCGGCTTCCGCGGCCGGGAAGGCTCTGCGCCGCCAGCACATTCCCGCCTTTCCGCCAGGCCCGGGCCGCCGCGCCGTCCAGGACCAGCGCCCGGTAACCGGGCCCGCGGCCTTCATACACCTGCACCCCGTTGAGGTATACCCGGGTGTCCCCGTCATGGTGTACACGCAGCAGCAGCCGGCCGGCGCTGTCCAGATGAAAATGCCGGCGCAGGTAAAGGCTGCCGCTATCCCAGGCGCTGCCGACGGCGCGGGTGCGGGAGCCCTCCAGTGGCCGGGAGCCGAAGCCGGGGAGGCCCTGGGCCCAGGCATGGTCGTCGAAGGAAGGACGCTGCCAGCCCTGTTGCTCCGTGAAGGCATACCGGAAAGCATCCTCGGCGCCGCGGGGAGCGAGCAGATCGGCATGCCGGTCTTCGAGGGCCACCTGGTTGGAGGTCAGCACAGGGTAGGGATATTTGCCCTCATGCCCAAAGCCCATCGGAGAGCGCGCCACAGCGACCCCCAGGGCATAGTTGCCCCACCCGGTGGAGGTGTGGTTGGCATTGTACATCATGTAGTACAGTCCCCTGTACTTGATGACCCAGGGCCCTTCCGCCACCCGGTTGTCGCGGGTCTCCCAGGTCCCCGGCAGGGAGGAGAAGACATAGCGTGGCGATCCGGCGGGGTGGCCCGGGTCCGCCATGGGCTGCACCCAGATGGTGTTGCCGTCGGTGAAGCGCACGGTATACAGGTAATGGCGTCCGTCGTCGTCGGTGAACAGCATGGGGTCGATGCGGTCCGAGAGCCAGGTGGCGGTGTCCGGCTCCCGGTAGGGGCCCAGCACCCGGTCGGAGACGGCGTGGCCGATATGGATGACGTTCTGGTCCCGGCCCCAGTAGTTCACCGACCAGTACAGATGAAATTTTCCGTCGAGGTAGCGGATGTCGTCGCTGTGGATATAACGGTCCGCCGCGGCCGGGCCCCTGGCCCAGGCATTGTGCATGGAGAACACATGCATGGGGCCCTCCCAGTGCAGCAGGTCCCGCGAGCGGTAGAAGGCGCCGTCGGTGCCCACGCCGCCGATATAGTATTCCCCGTTGAACTGGATCACGCCGGCATCCGCCACGCCAGGCAGCACCGGGTTGTGCAGGCCCTGTGCGGCCGCCGGCACGCCTGCGGCCAGCATCCAGGCCCATGCCCCGAGCAGCCGCCTCATGGCGCAGGGCTGATTTGCCCGAAGCGCAGCCGGATGGCATGGCCGCCGGCGGGGCGCTTGACGGAGGTGATGATGGCAATCTCCCGGGGTCCGGTCTGGTATAGGGCCGACCAGATGGTCTGGGTCCAGTCTTTTTCGAAAGATACCTTATGGTGCCAGGGCGAAGCCGCAAGACGCCAGTGACGGCCTCCGTCGCTGCTGACGGAGACATGGCCTGTGTTGGAGCTCACGACCAGGCGTCCGTCGTCCAGCTCGAGCACATAGGGGCCGCCCGTATGCGCAGGCAGCAACTCGCCCAGCCCCGCGGGCCAGTGGATGCCGTCCTCGCTGCGCTTGTGGTACACGGCGCATTTCCTGGAGCCGCAGACCTCGTACACCGCGAAATACCCGCCTTGCGGCAGCCGTGTCCATACCGGCATGCCGGGCCTGGCCCCGGGCTCTGCGGGATCATAGGCCACCCATATCTCGGGACCCCAGTGTCGTCCGCTGTCCGGCGATACCCGCTCGGCGATGATCTGGCTGTAGGGGATGCTGTCGGTGACATGCTTCTCGCTGGCATAGAGCACCGCCAGCTGACCATTCTCCAGCCACTGGACATGGGGTTCGTACAGGCCTTTGTCGGGACGCCCCAGCTGTCCCGGGCTCCCTTCATTGGCGTCAATCAGGCCTATGCGCGTCCAATGCCGCCCCTCGTCTTCACTCCGGTACACGGGAAGGCGGTAGGACTCCTGCCAGCGCACCGAGCGGCAGGCCAGCAGCAGGGCGCCGCCGGGCAGGCGGGTCAGGGCGGCGTTGTCCAGATCCCGGCCGGGGTCGGCTATGCTGCCCACCGCCTGCCAGTGGCGGCCGCGGTCCCGGCTTTCGGCGACCTCGATCGTATACCCGCCACGGTTATCCACCCGGTATCCTTCATTTCTCGACACGGTATAGGCGGCCAGCCAACGATCCCCACCCAGGGACAGCAAGCGTCCGTATTCCGAACCGTAGGCCCCGGGTCCCGTGGCCGCCCGCGGGGGCACCTCATTGACCAACACCTCCTCCCCCCATTGCACGAAGGCCGGGCTGCTATCCTGCTCCACCCGCGGCCATCCGTCCACATAACGCAGGGGGCTGATGCAGAACACGCGCCCGCGGCGCTGCGCCGTATCGGCATGATATGCGTGGTAGGCGATGTAGGCCTGCCCGTCGGCATCCCGCACCACCGAATTGTGGCCGGGGTCACGCCAGCCGTGGCCGTCACCCAGCACCACCGCGCGTCCTGTGGCATGGACCATGGTTTCGAAGGGTCCGGTAGCCCGGCGGGAGCGCGCCACCATCACGGCATAGTGGGCCTGCGCCCCGCAACAGTTGTCCCCCGAATAATAGAGGTAGTACCAGCCCTGGTGGTAATCCACCCAGGCGCCCTCGATGAGGCGGTCAAAGCCCTGCCCGCTGCCGGGACGGACCAGCGCCTCGGGATGGCTGCCGGGCAGAAAACTCTTCCAGTCGGGGCCCATCTCCTGTACCCGTATGGGCTGGAAATCGGAACCCCAGTACAGCAGGCGCCTGCCGCTGCGGGGATCGGTGAAGGCGAACGGGTCGATGTTGCGGAAGCCCGCTCCGCAGCGCAGCGGCGAGCCCTTGTCGCGGAAAGGGCCCAGGGGGTTGTCGGCGAAGGCCACGCCCAGGCATTTGCCCAGACCGGTGTCTCTGGATTCTGCGGAGAAGAACAGGACGTATTGGCGCAGGCTGGAGTCGTACAGCACATGGGGCGCCCAGAAATCTCCCGAGGCCCAGGCCGGCGCCGACGGCATGGCGTCGCCTTCGGAAGTCCAGTGTTGCAGATCGGGCGAGGAGGCCACCTGGATGTGCAGGACCTTGCCGCCCACGCGGCTGTTGGTAGCATAGGCGTAATAGCGATCTCCTGCACGGATCACCGTAGGATCCGGGAAATCCCTGTCCAGCACGGGGTTGGTGATCTGGCGGGCGCCGAGCGCCGCAGGCGCCGCCAGGGCCCAGCAGAATACCCAGCATAAGGTTTTGTTCATGTCTGCCCAGTTTCCGTCATTCGGCGCCCGTGACGCTGCGGATGAAGGCCACCTCTTCCGCCTTGTAGGGGCTGCCGTCGGTGCGGAAGATGTCGTGGAACCACAGCGGGGGCTCCGCGGTATAGGTCTTGGTCCAGCTGTCCCAGGGATAGATGGTCTGCGACTTGCCGGAAACGAAGCCCCAGTTGATCATGCCTACGCCATATTTCTTGCCCACAGGCAGGCAGCCCTGGAAGGTGCTGCCGTTGGGGCGCGCCATATACTCGGTGCAGATCATGGGGCGCCCGTAACGCTGCAGCTGCTTGATGCGCAGCTCCAGGTCCGCGGGCTCGCTGTAATTGTGAAAGGTAATGATATCCGACTGTTCCAGCTGCAGCTTTTCCATGGGCTTCAGCGTCTGCTCCGAGGACCAGTCGCCGGCCCATACGCCCGACGTGAGGGGCTGGCTGGGGTTGACTGCCCGGGCCCAGCCGAAAGCCTTGGCCAGCAGGGGCAGCACCAGGTCCACTTTATCGGGGATCTCGACCTTTTCATACGAGGGCCCGGTCATGTTGTCGGGCTCGTTCCACACATCCCAGGCGAGGATGCGGCTGTCGGCCGCAAAATGCCCCACCACGCCGCGGACATAGCGTTCCAGGCGCGGATACTGGGTAGAGTCGTGCAGGGCTTCCTGCCCCGGGCTCTGCACCCAGCCGGAGTTGTGGACATGAGGCTTGGGATTCCGCTGCTTGCCCGTATGGGGAAAGGGGTCCCAGCAGGAGTCGAAGAGCACGAACAGGGGCTTGATGCCGTGGCGGTCGGCGATGTCCAGGAACGTCTCCATGCGTTGCAGGAAGCCCGTGGAATCCTGCGGCCAGAGCAGGTCGTGCAGGTATACCCGCATGGTGTTCATGCCCAGCCCCTGGGCCCAGCCCAGCTCCCGGTCAATGGTCGCCGTGTCAAAGGTCTCCGCCTGCCACATTTCGAGCTCATTGATGGCCGTCGAAGGCAGGAAATTGGCGCCTACAGGCCATCCCTGCCTGGCGTACCAGGCCTTGGCCTGTTCAGGCGTCCATATGGCTCGGCCGTTCTCCTCCGCAGGGCGCGCCGGCTGCGCGCAGCCGGCCATGGTCAGTGCCGCCAGGAAAATGATCAGGCGGTATGCTGGCATTCGCATGTCCAAGTGTTTTGTGGGTGTACAAGAATATCGCTGTCCGCGCGGGGCGCGGATATCAAACTTTTTGTCGGCGACAGCCCCGGGATCAGTACCCGGGGTTCTGTGTCAGGTTGGTGTTGTTTTCCACCTCCACCTGCGGCAGGGGCAGGCGGATGCTTTTGCCCACCTTGAAATTGTGGAAGTCGGGATCGCGGGCGGCCACTTTGTCCACGGCGGCCTGGTTGTCCAGGTCGCCCCAGCGCTTCAGGTCGGCCCAGCGGACGCTCTCCCCGCAAAGCTCCAGCTCGCGTTCCATCTTCAGGCGCTCGCGGAACTTGTCCTTGTCCGTGCCGATCTCCGGATGGGCGATCTCCAGCTTGTTCATGCCGGCGCGGTCCCTGACCCGGTCCACGTATGCATAGGCGTCAGCCGTCTGGCCCAGCTCGTTGAGTGTCTCGGCATACATCAGCAGCACGTCGGCATAGCGGATGAGGCGGAAGTTCACCCCGGAATAATAGTCCTCGTTGGTGCGCTCGTAATCGCGCTGGTATTTGCGGAACCAGGCTTCGTCGGCGTCCCATTCCCAGTCACGCCCGTATACCTTGTCGCCGAAGTCGGCTTCCAGGCCGGCATAGAAAAGGGTATAGCGCAGGCGTTCATCGGCCTTGCCGTCCTTGCGTTTTTCCTTTTTGAATTCGGCGACCATCCAGTTGCGGGCCTGACCGTCGGACCAGCCTATGCCCCGGGGAGCGAAAAACTGCTGGCGGTTGCTGCCCATGTTGCTCTGGGGACCGTCGGCCTCTCCGCCCTTGTTGACGCTGGAGAACTGGATCTCGAAAACCGACTCCTTGTTGTTCTCGTTCATCTCCGTGAAGTTGTCACGGAAATTCGGCACCAGGTCATAATAGCCCTTGCCCTCTCCCGTGACCAGGTAGTCGAAAGCCGTTTTGGCCTCGGTCCATTTGTGCTGCTGCATGTAGGCATTGCCCAGCTGGGACAGCGCCGCGCCCTTGGTGGGCCTTCCCACGTAGGGGTCGTCCCACAGCGCGGGCAGTTGCGAAGCACCGAGGGGCGCAACAGACGCTGGTACCCGACGAACTTGCACTGCAGCGGCATACCGGCAACAGGCAGACGCGCACGCACGACAGCCATGTGATCACGCTGCGCTCGAACATACGTTGGTGCTCGGACAGCTTCGAGATTCGCTGCTGGGATGGCGAGGTCGTGCGGATGGAGACGCCGCTGGTGTATCGGGTGAGGGAAAGGGCGTTGCGGGTGGTGGTGGGACCGATCACGTAGCCGTGAGTTGCCGCAGCTCGTCGCGCCGCGTC
>CBINPH010000140.1:0-8018 GCA_966252445.1 uncultured Chitinophagaceae bacterium
AGCATCGGCGGAGGCCTCGTCGGCTATGCCTTCCAGGTGAAAGAGGGCCTGCAACCGGAAACTAAAATGATCTATGGCGGTCTTCTCTACCGCTGGAATGATGCCATTATTCCGGTGATCAAACTGGAAATGCGCAAATATGAGGTGGCCTTCAGCTATGACATCAATGTCTCGCATGCCACCGCAGCTACCCATGCTTTCGGGGGATTTGAACTCTCCCTGTCCTACAAGGGTTTCTTTGCCAGCTCGAACAGCAGCCTCTATCGCCTGCGTTGTCCCAAGTTCTGAGCGAAGGAACTCAAAAGATGCCCCCACGGCAACATTTGCTGCCTCTTTATTCCGCTTGCTTCCCTTCAGGGTCCAGGATGCCGTACATGGCTCCTGCGGCCAGGCCGGCCACCAGGCAGGCAATGAGGTATATCCAGATATGGGCCCAGCTAAAGGCGCCGAATACCGAGGCGCCGAGGGCTACTGCCGGGTTGAAGGCGCCGCCCGAAATGGACCCCACCGCATATGCCCCGGCGAGGACCGTAAAGCCAATGGCCAGCCCGTAATAGCTGTTTCCGGCCGTTTTGGGCGACGTGGCGGTATGGAGCACCACCGAGACCAGTGCGAAAGTGAAGAGGAACTCCGCCAGCAACGCGGGCGCTACAAGGATGCCGGCATTGCCGCCTCCACCATGGCCCAGCAGGCCTTTGGCGACCAGCGCAGCCACGGCGCCGCCCAGGAACTGGGCTATCCAGTAAGCCAGCAGGTTGCTCCCGGACAACTTGCCCCGGACGAAGACGCCCAGGGAAACGGCGGGATTGTAGTGTCCTCCGGAAATGTGGCCACCCATGTAGATCATGACCATCAGGACACTTCCAATAGCCAGGCCCGCCATGGGGCCGGAGGCACAGCACACGGTCAGTACCAGGAAAAAGGTACCCAGGAACTCGGTAATGTACTTGTTCATAGCGATAGGTTTATCAGGATTGGTAGGTATTCTTCCCAATATCAGCGATAAAGACCAAAAATCCAAAGAAAACCAGGGCGTTGTGGACAATTTTCCCCCGCCTGGCGAGGCAAATTGCCGGAATTGGCCCTCTGGGGTTGGTTTTTTACTAAAAGGGGGATGTAAGAGCGGTTCTGATACCGGCTGGGCGGTAAAGCCTGTTAAATTTTGTTAAAATCGGGGGAATTGAGGCACCTGGCGGTCAGGTGGCGCGGGTTTTGTCGTACCTTTGTGGGGACGTAGAGGTTGAATGAGCGCTAAAAATTCTTTTAGCCAGTTGGTAAAAATTTAAAAAAGAGTTATATTTGAGAGTAATATGTACAAAAAGTTTACTATCCTGCTTTTTGCCCTTATCGGTTCAACCATCCTGGCCTATGGACAATCTCTGCCCGTGCATGGCCAGCCCATGGGACATGAAGAGCCCGTTGAAAAAGCGTTAAAAGTATACCCGAACCCAGCCACCACCCAGGTCACCTTTGAGTTCGTACATAGTAACGAAGGCTCTTTTGAACTTATTGTGTATAACTTTTTGGGGAAACGCGTCGAGGACATCAAGAACTTCAGCAACAAACATACGGTGGACCTCAATTCCCGCTACTACAGCGGCATTTACATATACCAGCTGCGCGATTCGAAAGGCAGTCTCATCGAGTCGGGTAAGTTCAATGTGATCAAGCAGTAAGTTTCCCTTTCGTTCAGCACACTTCCGCAATCAGGAATTTCAGGTATTCGGTGTTGTCCACACCCCAGCGTATGGGATGGTCTGGGCCCTGTGTCTGAAATGTGACCTGTCTCAAGGTCCGCTTGGCATCCCGGGCGGCCATGGCCATGATGTCCAGGAACAGCTCTCTGGGAACCAGGTTGGTGCACGAGGAGCTGACAAGGAACCCCCCTTTTTTCAGCAGCTTCATCCCCCTGAGGTTGATTTCCTTGTATCCGGAAATAGCCTTTTGAAGCGTCTCGCGGCTTTTGGTGAAGGCTGGAGGATCCAGCATGACGACGTCGTATTGCCGCCCTTCTTTGCTCCATTGTTTCAGCAGATCAAAGGCATTGGCTTCCAGAAAGGTGCAGATGCCCTCCAGGCCGTTCGCCGCCGCGTTGCGGCGGGCTATATCCAGGGCCTGCCCGGAAATATCGATGGAGGTAACCTCCTTGGCCCCATAACCTGCGGCGTGGCAGGCAAAGGTGCCCGTATAGCAGAAGGCGTCCAGCACCCGGGCATCCCGCACGATGGGATGGATCGCGGCGCGATTGTGTTGCTGGTCGAGGAAATATCCTGTCTTTTGGCCATTTTTCAAGTCGGCCCAAAAAGTGAACTTGTCCTCGCGGATTTGGATCGTGGTGTCAAAGGGCGCGCCCAGGAAGCCCTTGTGCTGGGAAAGCCCTTCCAGCTCCCTCACCGGCACATCGTTGCGTTCATAGATCCCCCGGGGATGGAACATGTCCTGCAGGATGGATGCAATGACGTCCTTCCAGCGGTCTATGCCCAGCGCCAGTGTCTGCAGCACGAAATGGTCATTGAACTTGTCGATGATCAGGGCCGGCAGGCCATCGGCTTCTCCGAAAACGAGGCGGCAGTTCTCGCGATATCCCAGGCGCTGACGGTAGGCCCAGCAGCTCTCGAGCCGGCGCCGGAAAAAGGCCTCATCGACTTGTTCGTCTTCGCGGTGGGTGAGCAGGCGGATCATGATCCTGGAGCGTGGATTGATATAGCCTCTTCCCAGGAAAGCGCCCTGATGGGTACATACGTCAACAATCTCACCTCCGGCAGGAGCACCCTCCACCGTGACTACCTCATTGGCGAAAACCCAGGGATGTCCCCCCATGAGCCGCTGTCCGATATTCTTTTTCAGGACGACTTTCATGAAAAGCGTGATGTTGACCGGGTAGCAAAGGTAATCTGCCTGAAGGGAACCGCATCGGAAAAGCTGGGACGTTCGTGTGCCATTTTGTCCGCCACCGGGAATTGGCAAAAAAATTGACCTCACAGCATGGCGGTTACTGCCGCTATTTTTGTAGGTTTGCACACTATTTTTCCAGGCCTCCGGCGATGGAGGAAAAACAGGGATTAAGGACATGAAGGAGAAAAGACACGACAAAGACGAACGCAACGCCCGCAAGCCGTTGGAAGAGGAATGGAATGACAACGGGGAGGCCGGGCAGGAAATTCCTGACATAAATGCAGATGAGAACATCAGCGGAACCGCCCATCTGACTGATGAAATGACGGAAGAGGGTGAGGTGGAAGCCCTGAAGGAGCAGATTGCCGAACTGAAAGATAAATACCTGCGGCAGGTGGCGGAGTTTGACAATTTCCGCAAGCGCATGCAGCGGGAGAAAGATGAGTTGCGCCAGACGGCCGGCCGGGAGGTCATCGCCTCCCTGCTTGATGTGCTCGATGATTATGACCGGGCGCGCGTACAAATGGAGCAAACCGAGGATATCAATCTGCTAAAGGAAGGCAATGAGCTGATATTCAATAAATTAAAGAAGACCTTGCAAGCCCGGGGCCTGCGGGAAATGGATAGCCTGCATGCCGATTTTGACCCCGAACTCCATGAAGCCATCACGGAGGTGCCCGCACCTTCGGAGGACCTGGTGGGAAAGGTCATCGACAATATTCAAAAGGGTTATTACCTGAATGACAAGCTGATCCGCCACGCCAAGGTCGTGATCGGCAAGTAGATCGCGCCGGTCTCTTGGCCCGGCAGCTGTGGACAAACGCCGGGCAGGCGTTTAAGTATCGCATATGGCAAAACGAGATTATTACGATATTTTGGGTGTCTCCAAGGGTGCTTCCCAGGATGAGATCAAGAAAGCTTACCGGAAGGTAGCCATGCAATTTCATCCCGACCGCAACCCCGGCGACAAAGAGGCGGAGGAACGTTTCAAGGAAGCGGCAGAGGCCTATGAAGTGCTGAGCGATACCGACAAGCGGGCGCAGTACGATCGCTTTGGGCATGCAGGTATGCGTGGCAACGGCGGTTTTGGGGGCGGTGGCATGCGCATGGAAGATATCTTCACCAATTTTGGAGATATTTTCGGCGATGACATTTTTGAAAGCTTTTTCGGAGGACGCGGCGGTCGTTCGCAGGGCCGGCACAGCCAGGGTGTCCGGGGATCCAATTTGCGGGTGAAGATCAAGCTGAACTACGCGGAGATCGCCCGGGGAGCCAACAAGAAGATCAAGGTTAAAAAATATGTGACCTGCGGGCAGTGCCAAGGCTCAGGCGCCAAAGACAACGGGTCTTACCAGACCTGTGGCACCTGTGGAGGATCCGGCCAGGTGCGGAAGGTGACCCAGACCTTCCTGGGGCAGATGCAGACCGTCACCACCTGTCCCACCTGCAACGGAGAAGGGAGCACCATTACGGCGAAATGCAGCGCCTGTCACGGGGCCGGCCGCATTTATGGGGATGAGACGGTTCCCATCGATGTGCCTGCCGGGGTACAGCAGGGCATGCAGCTCAGCCTCAGTGGCCGGGGCAACGCCGGCGAACGCGGCGGGATGCCGGGTGACCTGATCATCCTGATCGAGGAGGAGCCGCATGAATTTCTGCAGCGCGAAGGCCTGAATGTGGCCTATGACCTTCATATTTCCTTCCCTGATGCAGTTTTTGGTATACAGGCGGAAGTACCCACCATTGACGGGCGTGCCAAGATCAAGATACCTGCCGGCACCCAGAGCGGCAAGATTTTCCGCTTGCGCGGCAAAGGCTTTCCTGCGCTGCAAAGCCACGAAAGGGGCGATGAACTGATCCATGTGAATGTGTGGACTCCCCAGGAGCTCAATGCCGAAGAAAAGGCTTTGCTGGAGAAGCTGCAGGGGTCCGACAATTTCAAGCCTCATCCCGGTAAATCCGAAAAGAGCTTTTTCGAAAAGGTCAAAGATATCTTCAATTAGGCTGCACGCCGCTGCCCGCCGCAGGGGTGCCCCCGGCGGGATCCGACAATTTCGCAGCTTTCTTCACGAGCCGCAGAAAATCCTTGCGCAAAACATCTCCCTTGTCTCGCGTGGCCTTGCGCGTTATTTTTTCAGCCATGCCATAGCTGGCCTCTCCCGTATATGCCGACTGGTGTAAAAGCATGCCAAACAGGGCCACCCCGGCCGCATACTGAAAATCATCGCCGGCGCCGGAGAACCTTTTTACCGTGGCCGGAACAGCGAGTTGCCGCATTTTGTCCCGGTTGTCGTCCACGGCCTGGTATTGCAGGACGATCCGCGCCGCAGGGGCCGTGACCAGGGGGATGAGGTGAGCCTGGGGCACCAATTCATACAAGGCGGTAACCTGCTGCCCCGAGCCGATGGCACCACCCACCATGCGCCAGTGGACCGTGTCGTCCTCCGTGGCATATAGCCGCTGTTCATACCCGATGAGGCGGGCAGAGTCCACCACGGATGGATTGAAGATGACTTTGATCCCGGCTTTGCGCGCCAGGGTGTACAGCGTGCCGGCGTATTCACCCCGGCTGAAGAGCCGCTCGGCTTCTTCCGGATTATCGAGATAGACAAAATTTCCCTGACCCCAGCGGGAAAGGGTTTCCAATTTGGAATCCTTGTAGTTGCCGGCGCCTACACCGATACAGGTGAGGTATATGCCCCAGTCGTGATACTGGGCGATGAGATGCTGCATTTCCGTATTGCTGGACTTTCCGACGTTGAAATCGCCGTCAGTGGCCAGGATAACCCGGTTGTTGCCCTGGGGCAGATAATGTTGTCTGGCGATCCGGAAAGCCTCTTCAATGCCCGCGCTGCCGGCCGTGCTGCCCCCGGCGTTGAGGTTGTTGATGACGTCCAGGATCTTTTTCTTCTCGTGGCCCGGCGTGGGCGGCAAGGCCAGGGTCGCGTTTCCCGAATAGATCACGACGGCTATTTTGTCCAGGCTGTCCAGCCTCGACACCAGCTGGCGAAAGGCCACCTTCAGCAGGGGCAGTTTGTTGGACGCTTCCATGGACCCGGAGATATCTACCACCAGCACCAGGTTGTTGGGTGGAAGGCTGTCGGCCGGGATCTGGTATGCCTGTACCGATACGGCCATCAGCCAGTGCCCCGGCATCCAGGGGCAGGTGGCCAGCTCGCTGTGGACGGCAAGGATTGAATCCCGGGACACGGGTTGGTAGCGATAGGGGAAATAGTTGACGAGCTCCTCGATGCGTACCACGGCCGGGGGCACCGGTTCTTTCCGGAGAATAAAGCGCCTGACATTGCTGTACGAGGCATGGTTAACATTCAGGGGGAATGCGGAAAAGGGATTTTGGAGCGTTTTCTGGAAGGTGTTCTCGACGACTTTGTCGTAGGTCTCATTCTGGTGGACATTGACGGACACGGGCACCCTGCCCACCCGATCCAACGCTGCTCCGAAATAGGGATAGGATGAGTCCTCCGCTGCGGGGCTGCTGGGATAGAGATACACCGTAGAAAAGGGACGCTCGTGGTTGAACTGCAGAGCACGGCTCCGGTAGCCGGGAAGGGAAAATTCGGCGGTGGCGGAAGCCTTTCCGCCGGGAAGGGCGAAGACGCCTTCTTCATTCGTGACGGCGGAGTCGTTTCCGCAATATACCTTGACGCCCTCCAGCTGAATGATCCGCTCTCCATCCAAAACGATGCCCCGCCATGGATGCTGGGCATACGCCTGCATGGCAAAAAGCCAGAGCAACAGAAATGTCAGCCACCATCGCATGGTCGGGAGGCAAAGCGGTTTCAGCCAGTCAAGGTACAAAAAAAATCGGTCGGCCTGGCGAGTATCGATTATTCGGCCAGCTGGTAGATGTCGGCCAGGTTGCGCCCCAGGCCATCGTAGTCCAGACCATAGCCTACCAGGAAGCGGTCGGGGACGGAGAAACCCATGTAATCCACGGATATGGCGTATTCCCGGGCATCAGGTTTGGAAAGCAGGGCCGCGATGAGCACTTTTTGGGGATGCTGGTGTCTGATCTGGGGCAGGAACTCGTGCAATGTCCTGCCGGTATCTACGATATCTTCCAAGATCACCACGGTGCGCCCGTACAGGTCTGTATCCAGGCCAATGGAAGTCATGACCTGTCCGGTAGAGCGCGTACCCCGGTACGACGCCAGTTTGATGAATGAAATGTCGGCGTCGATGGTCAGCTCCCTGAACAGATCGGCAGCGAACATGAAGGCTCCGTTGAGGATGGCCAGGAAAAGCGGCCGTTCATTCCGGAGATCGGTGTTGATGACCATAGCCATTTCCCGGACCCGTTCATGGATGTGCGCCGCTGTCAGGTAGGGGCTGAAAGTCTTGTCCTTAATCCGGATATAGCCTGTGTTGGTCATGAATCGTCCGCCTTTTGCCATATGAAAGTATCGTTCCGCAAGGATCATTCCGAAACGCCGTCGCCTCAGCGACCGACGACCAGCGTTTGTCCTACCCGGATGTTGTTGCCCTCCAGGTGGTTCCATGCCCGGAGCTGATCGACACTGGCCCCGTATGTTTTGGAGAGGCTGTATAAGGTTTCCCCCTTGCGGACCAGATGGGTAACCGGCTTCCGGGGCTCACTGGTAGATGTTGCGGGATCCTTTTCGGCGGGGGCAGCTGATGAAGTCCCTGTATAGATCGCCTTGGGCTGACCAGGATCGGCTGCTGCTCCCGGCGCCTGAGGACTCACTTCCGGCCGGGTCGGTTCGGATTTCCCTGACGCTGCTTTCCCGATCCGGGCAAGAAATGAATGGTTCGCACCGGCTGTTTTGGGTACATAGCCCCGGAGCACCAATTCGGTCCCTGGTGCCGGCTGCGTGCCCTTGGCGAGCCGGTTGCGCTTGTAGAGCCAGTCCAGGCGGATACCCTCGCGCCGGGCGATCAGATCCATGGTCTCACCTTCACGGACCATATGGGTTTGGTGGGCTCCGGTCTTGCGGGGGCGCTGCAGATAGATCAGCCTGTCCTCGTTTAGTGTTTCCGACCGGAGGTCGTTATAGCGCAAAAGCCGGCGCAGTTTGACATGATGCTTTTCGGCGACGGGGGCCAGCGGCGGGCGGTGCATCGCCGCGAGCGCCCCGCGGTGC
>CBINPH010000141.1:0-7978 GCA_966252445.1 uncultured Chitinophagaceae bacterium
TCATTGGATGTTTGTGACTCGTGTAACAGGGGCAGGGTCCTTGCGGCCTTACCCGTCGGCAATACAGCGGAACCCCAGGTTTTCCAGGCCCGAGTCCGGGGAACTCATCATGCGGGACGTGACCCGGTAGCCTTTGCAATACGAAGGGTTGCACATAAAGGAGCCCCCCCGGATCACCCGCATGGGCATGGTGGGGGCCATGGCATCGTGGCTCTGGTCAGGACCTTTCGGATTGTCGGACAAGGAACCCGCCAGGACCTTGTAGTAGTCGCTGCTGTACCAGTCGCTGCACCACTCCCAGACATTGCCGGCCATGTCGTAAAGCTGGAAGGGGTTGGCGGGATAGGACATCACCGGCGCCAGCCCGCGATGACCGTCCCAGCTGGAATTCAAGTTGGGGAAGGTGCCCTGCCAGGTGTTGGCCTTGGGCTTTCCCGATTCCGGATCCTCATCGCCCCAGGGGTATTTGAAGCCGGAGCGCCCGCCCCGCGCAGCAAATTCCCATTCGGCTTCCGTGGGCAGGCGCTTGCCGGCCCAGCGGGCATAGGCCATGGCGTCGTCCCAGGATACCTGGACCACCGGGTATTGCTCCTTGCCCTCGATGCTGCTGCCGGGACCTTCAGGATGGCGCCAGTCCGTTCCCGGCACCCAACGCCACCAGCGGCTGGGATCATTGAGCGGCACCGGGCCGGCCGTAGGCACAAAAACCAGGGCGCCGGGTACCAGCACGCTGTCGGGCGGCTTGGGCGTGCCCGGGGGCAGCTGCTTTTTCATTTCTTCCCAGTCAGGTTTGCGTTCGGCCGTGGTGACATAGCCGGTGGCCTTGACAAAGGCGGCGAACTGGGCGTTGGTCACCTCGTGCCGGTCCATCCAGAATCCCCGCACACGCACCTCGTGCGACGGGTATTCGTCGGGACGGCCTTCCTGGTCGGTAGCGCCCATCCGGAATGTCCCTCCGGGGATCCATACCATATCGGCATGTGAGGCGGCCTTCCGCGTATCGGCGGCCATCGTATCCGTCCGGCCCGACAGGGCAAGCGCCCTGTTGGGGTTGATGCAGGCCGTCATGGAATCTCCTGCCATTCCGCCCGCAGGAGGGGCGGGGCTGCCGCAGGCTGCCAGGAGCAGTACGGGAGCCGCCATCAGGCATCCTATGATCAGACCGGGTCGTTGCATGGGAAGCAAACCTACAAAAAATATTTTCGCCGGCACCCGGCCGGGCTTGCGCGGCATATAGCGGGTTCAATTATCTTTGGCGCCCTGTGGAAGGCATACCACAGCATGGCTAATGCATTTTTTATGCGTACGATCATTTTGTTGTGCTGTTCCAACCTATTCATGACCATCGCCTGGTACGGCCACCTCAGGTTCGGGCAGGTGCCTTTGTGGAAGGTCATCCTCGTCAGCTGGGGCATCGCTTTTTTCGAGTACTGCTTCCAGGTCCCGGCCAACCGCATCGGCTTCATAGAAGGCTTCAACGGCTTCCAGCTCAAAATGATCCAGGAAGTGATCACCCTGGTCATCTTCAGTGCCTTTGCCGTGATCTACCTGCGGGAGCCCCTGCGTTGGAACTATGCCGCTGCCTTCCTGTGCCTGCTGGCTGCCGTGTACTTCATGTTCGTCGTCAAAAAATAGCGGCGGCGGCCGGATTTTTCCTAACTTCACTCCCCACAGTGACAATGCCTTTCGATGCGATCCGAGGAGTTCAGGGATCTTCAGGAACAACTCTCCGGCCCCAGCGCACAGCGGGCCCTGGCCCAGTTGTACCTGGCGCTTTATCCCCGCCTCCTCGGCTTCTGCCGCTCCATCGTACGCACGGCCGAAGCCGCCGAAGAGATCGTGCAGGACGTTTTTATCCGTCTCTGGGAGCGCCGCAGCGAAGCGACCTCCATTGCCAACCTGCCTGTGTACCTCTATGTTGCGGTGCGCAACCGTTCCCTGAATTACCGCCAGTGGCAGTCCCGGGATATTATTGAATACTTTGAAGCCTATCCGACGGATATGGCCGCCGCTGCGCCCAACCCGGAACATTTGCTCATGACCAAGGAAATGGCCTCCCACATCGAGCGGGCCATCAACAGCCTTCCTCCCCGCTGCCGCCTGGTGTTCAAGCTTGTCCGCGAAGACGGGCTTAAATACCGGGAAGTGGCCGAGATCCTGGATATCTCTGCGCGTACGGTAGACACCCAGATGACTATCGCCGTAAGAAAGATAGCCCAGGCCATCACCCTCCATACGCCATCCGAGCAGTCCTGAAGGTCCGGTCCAGTTTTTTTTTCTCCCGCTTTACGGAGGTGGGGCTATCGGACTGTCCATATAAGAAGACACCCCGGAGGCATGGATGAATCCGCACGCATCTGGTCCTTGATGACCAGGAAATTATCCGGCGAGGCAACGCCCGGCGAACTGGAGGAGTGGCAAGCATTGCTGCGCCGCCAGCCGCGCTGGCAATACGCCTATGAAATGTTGGCCTCCTGGTGGCCCCTGCCTGCGCATCCGGCAGAGGGTGCCGCCGAGAGCCTGCAACAGCTGCAGGAACGCCTGCGGGCCATGGACCTCTTACCGGATGAGCCGGTGCCTGGTGTCGACGGCCAACCCTATCCCTGGGAAAGCGAGCGCCCCCGCCGGGGGCGTGGAAAAACCGTCCTTATCGGCGCCCTGCTGCTGACGGCAGGCAGCACAGCCTTTTGGCTGGCCGGCCGGCACAGGTCCCCCACCGCCGCCACCATGCCCGCTGGGGGTCAGAGTGAGGTGTCCACCCGCTACGGCTCCAAGTCCAGGGTACAATTGCCCGACGGCAGCACCGTCTGGCTGAACAGTGGCAGCAACCTGACTTATGATATCCACCAGTTCGGCCAGGGACATAGGGAGGTAACCCTCACCGGCGAGGGGTACTTTGATGTCGCCGGCGATGCCTCACATCCCTTCCTGATCCACGCCGGCGAAATCCGTGTCCAGGTGCTGGGCACCGCTTTCGACGTCAAGGCATATCCCGAGGACCGCACCGTGGAGACCACCCTCATCCGGGGATCCATAGCGGTCAGCCTGGTCAACCAGCCGTCCAGGACCCTTACCCTGTCGCCGAGGCAGAAGCTGATCGTGTTCAAAGACCGCATGGACAGTCCGGCGCCACCCCGGGCCGGGGCCGCAGACAGCCTTCGGCCTTACCAGCTGTCCGCCCTCACCATCAGTCCGGAGGACAGTACGGTGGTGGAGACCGCCTGGCTGCAGAACCGGCTGGTGTTCCGCAGTACATCCTTTGCCGACCTGGCCAGGATGCTGGAGCGGCGATACAATGTACGGATCAATTTCAGCGATGGAGAGGTGAAAGGATACCGCCTGACCGGCAGCTTCCAGAACGAAACCCTGGAGGAGGCGCTGCGGGCGTTGCAAATTACCGCCCCCTTCCAGTACCGTGTAGAAGACCAGGAGATCTATATTTCATCCGCCCCATGAATGCCCAAAACCCCTTGCCTATGACCGAACGCTGCACCTGACATCCCCCATAAAAAAAGCGGGAAACGCGAGCGCCCCCTGTGTTGATTTTGACGACCAATGTCAGAGGACCGGCATGCATTCCCCGCCGACAGTACAACCTCCCTGAGACAGGGAGTGCCATACTATTGTTCCTAAAAACGCTTAAAGGTATGCAAAAAAACCTTGGAGCAGCCTATGCTGCCGCATGTCGAAAATCCCTGCAAATCATGAAACTGACCACGCTGTGCTTATTTCTGGGGTGTGTGCAGGTCAGTGCCACCGCATATTCACAGGACCATGAACTGACTTTACATGCGGATCATGTAGAACTGAGCAGGGCCCTGCGCATGATCGAGAAGAAAAGCCCCTATCGCTTTCTGTACAACGACGCCCTGTTGTCACCTTCCATGGTGGTCAACATCCGCGCCGAGGACCGTTCCGTGACCGATGTGGTGGGCCAGCTGCTGTCGGGCACCCCCCTGACCTACACCCTGATCGGTGATCATCTCATCGTCATCGGCACCCGGGATGCCAAGGTGCTGGCCCTGCAGCTGCGGGGCCAGGTGACCGATTCGGCCGGCGCTCCGCTGGCCGGGGTGACCATACAGGTCAAGGGCACCACCCTGGGCACCGTCACCGATGCGGACGGGCGCTTCGCCCTGGACGTCCCGGAGGGTGGTGTCATCGCCGTGTCGGCCATCGGCTACCAGACCAGGGAGCTGACCGTCACCGGGGAGGAAGCGCTCCATATCGTGCTCCAGCCCTCGGCCGCGGCCCTGAACGAGGTGGTCGTCGTGGGATACGGTACCCAGACGAAAAAAGACATCACCGGCTCCATATCCGTCATCTCGGCGGATGACATAGCCAACCGCCCCATTGTCAACCTCGGCGAGGCGCTGCAGGGAAAAGCCGCCGGTATCCAGGTCACCGCCAACTCGGGCAAGCCCGGTGCCGGGTTGACCATTCGGGTCCGGGGTTCCTCCTCCATCAGCGCGGGCAACGACCCGTTGTACGTGGTGGATGGCATTCCCATGACGGACATCTCATCCTACAGCCCCGATGACATTGCATCGATCTCCGTGCTCAAGGACGCGGCATCGGCAGCCATATACGGCACACGGGCAGCCAACGGCGTGGTGGTCATCACCACCAAAAAAGGTGTCCCGGGGCAGTCCCGCGTCACTTTCGGTGCTTACTACGGGATCAGCAGCCCTACCCGGAAGGTACCCGTGCTGAATGCGGCCCAATACAAGGATTATATGCAAGAGGCCTTCGGCACGGATCCCGCCAGCCTGGGCAGCGCGGATGTCAACTGGCCGGACGAGGTCTTCCGGACGGGTCAGCAGTCCAACTACCACCTGGCATTCTCGGGAGGCAGTGACAAAACCCAGCATTACCTGTCGCTGGGGTACACCGACCAGGTGGGCATGATCCGCCCGGCTACCTACAACCGTCTCGACGGTCGGCTGAACCTCAGCACCCAGGTGACTCCCTGGCTGAAGCTCAGCACCTCAACGGTCCTCTCCCGGGCCAAGGATCACGGGGTGACCGACAACCAGAGCGTGGCCCGCGGCGGCGTGGTCCTGTCCGGGCTGACCACACCGCCTACCGTCCCCCGGTATACCGACAACGGACAGGTGGGGCAAAATCCCTCCACCGGCTGGGAAAACCCGCTGGGCGCCATAGAAGGGCAAAAAGACAGGAGTACCACCGACCGCCTGGTGGCCAACCTGGGCGCGGACCTGCAGTTGGCCAGGGGGCTGGCCTTCCACTCCAAGCTGGGTATCGACTACCTGCAATACCGCAGCGAAAGCGCCGAAGACCCCTGGCTTACCCAAGACGGTCGCAACCAGGAAGGCCAGTTTTCCCAGGAAAACAGCAATCCCCTGGTCTGGCTCAGCGAGCAAACCCTGGACTACCAGGCCGACTGGGGCCCGCACCACCTCACCGCCCTCGCCGGATGGACGGCCCAAAACTCCCGGTGGAACCAGACCACCCTGTATGCCCGGGGGCTGGACACCGCCTACCGGCACAAGCCCTGGGACCAGATGTACACGAGAGCCGTGACCAAGAGCCCGGCCACCAAGCGCATCGACGAATGGGCCCTGATCTCCTGGCTGGGCCGCATCACCTATAATTTTTCAGACAAGTACCTGCTCCAGGCCAACATCCGCTCCGACCAGTCCTCCAAATTTGCCAAGCACAACCGGGTGGCCACCTTCCCTTCCTTTTCCGCCGGCTGGCGCCTCTCCCAGGAACCTTTCATGCGCGACCTGCGCGCGGTTACAGACCTGAAACTGCGCGTGGGCTGGGGCCAGAACGGCAATCAGGAAGGGATCGGCAGCTACGAATACCTTTCCCTCAACAACATCAACACCAACGGCAACACGGTCTCTATTGACCCCGCCACCATCGCTCCCGAGGACCTGCGCTGGGAAACCACCACCCAGACAGACGTTGGCGTGGACGCCAGCTTCCTCCAGGGACGGCTCTCCTTCACCGGCGACTTCTACCTGAAAAAGACCAGGGATGTACTCGTGGCCATCCCGTTGTCGTCCCAGATCGTCCCCAGTGTGGTCTTGAACATGGGCAGCATGAAGAATGTAGGCGAGGAGTTCACCGTATCCAGCCGGAACATCGAGGGCAGGGATTTCCGCTGGAGCACCGACCTCAATCTGTCCTTCAACCAGAATACGGTCACCAGCATCGGCAACGGGATCAGTTTCATGAATGCGTACGGCAGCATCTATGAGCGGGGGAATGCCATTGCCCTGGTGCAGGGGTATGGCCTGGGTGAGTTCTTTGGTTACATCGCGGCGGGCGTAGACCCCCAGACCGGGGAGCAGCTCTACCTGACGCATGACGGCAAAAAAGTGCCGTACAGCCAGGCCCGGCCCTCGGATGGGCGGCTCCTGGGCGACCAGCAGCTGATCGGAAGCGCCCAGCCGGATTTCATCTATGGCATGACCAACCGGCTGCAGTACAAGGGCCTCGACCTCACGGTCTTCATCCAGGGCTCACAGGGCAACGAGATCTACAACGGCGTCCGGGTAGAAACCGAGGGCATGAAAGACTCCCGCAACCAAAGCACGGCTGTCCTGGACCGCTGGCGCAAACCCGGGGACGTTACAAACATACCCGGCGTCAGCCCGGCCAGCAACGACAACACCGTCATCTCTACGCGCTTCCTGGAAAACGGCTCCTACCTCCGCTTCAAGACCATCACCCTGACCTACCACTTGCCGGAGGCATGGCTGAACCGCGTCGGCCTGGGCGCCGCCTCGGTGTATGTATCCGGTCAGAACCTCATCACGATCACATCTTATACAGGATTTGATCCGGAGGTCAATACCTATGGCACCAGCACCGACACGGACCAGCGCAACATTGCCCTGGGCGTGGACTACGGCGCTTATCCGCAGGCCAAAATGGTGCTCTTTGGCCTGAACCTTAGCCTGAAATGAAAATACGCGGGCCCCGGCCCGCGATGCAGCGGATCTCAAATCGAACAGCCATGAAAAAGATTATCTTGAATGCTTATATACTTGTCCCGGCCGCAGCCCTGCTCCTGGCAGGCTGCAGTAAACTGCTGGACAAAGAGCCCATCACCCAGGAAGTCCGTTCTTTTGATACGACGGTGACGGTCTCTGCAGGAGAGGCGGAAGACCTGATCCAGGGGCTCTATACCTATTACAAAAACGACCTCGAGGAATTTACCGTATTTGACCGGCAGATCAACGGCGACGTGATCTCGGACAACTGTTATGCCGGCGGCGACAATACCGCCAACATTACGCTGGATAATTTTACGGCGAACGCCCTCAACGGCAATGTGGCCCGGGACTGGAGATACGGGTTTTCCTTCATCGGGCGCACGAACATCGCCATTCACGATGTGGCACGCTGCAAGGACAATGCCTTGTCGGAGGAGCGCAAGGCCCAGATGCTGGGGGAGGCCCGGTTTTTCAGGGCATTCACCTATTTTGATATGGTCCGGCTTTACGGACGCGTGCCGTTGATCCTGGAGCCGGCCAATACGTCCACGGCCGAAGCCCTGCTCAACTCCACCATCGTCCCGCAAACCACCCCGGACAGCATATATATGGCCATCCTGCAGGACCTCTGGTACGCCCGCTATACCGTGAGGCCCGTCGGCGCCTCGGCTTCCAAATACCTCATCTCCCGCGGTGCAGTGGATGCGACCCTCGCCCTGGTATACGCGACCATGGCCACACCAAACTGGGACTCGGTGCTGTATTACTGCGATCAGGTTATCCCCCAATACAGCCTGGTGTCCGACTATGGCTACCTCTGGGACAACCAGCACAAAAACAACAGCGAGGCCATCTGGGAGATCAACTACGACGGCTATGGGAGCGGGGACCAGATCGGCAACTGGGTACCCTCCATTTGCGTGGGAGGCTCACAGGGACACTATGAAGGCGGGGGCTGGAAGAAGTTCAACATGCCCAGCAATGACCTGGTAAAGGCCTTCCAGGAT
>CBINPH010000142.1:0-7961 GCA_966252445.1 uncultured Chitinophagaceae bacterium
ATGGGTCGATTCTCCCGGAGCCGGTGACGGACGCCCCCTGGGGGCCGGACGGCTTCCGCTGTTTTAAACGGGGTGCAAAGGTACGAAGATTTCCCGGGAGTACATGACCGTGACGGACGAACCAGGCGTGGCCAGGTATGACTGGCCATGCAGGAAGGGGAGCGGCAGAATAATTTTTTATATTTGGCGAATTAGGAGTATTTTTCGAGGGATTCGTGAAAAGGGCTGCCCCGGAGGAATATTTTCCGGGGCCTTCATATACCAACTGGCGCTGATGAAAGTATTGCCACACGAGCCGCTTTTATTTGATCAGCAGGCCCCTGGCGGGGATGAGGACGCTTTTCGGCAACTGTACGAACAGTATGCGTATCGGCTGTTCCGTTTTGTCTATGGTTATATCCATAGCCGCGAATTGGCCGAGGAAGCTGTCAACGATGCGTTCATGGCGCTTTGGAAAAGAAGGGACCGCCTGGGCGAGATTAGCCATATATACCTCTATCTCTGCAAGGCCGTCAAGAACATTGCCATTGATTATCTCCGTGCCGGCAAAATGGGCAACACCGGCACGCTGGACGACATCCTGCAGGCGGATCATCTGGGATTCGTCATGGACCCCGAGCATATTATGCTGAACAGCGAGCTCGGCCAGCGGATCCGCCACTCCATTCAGGACTTGCCACCCCGTTGCCGGATGATATTCAAGCTTATAAAAGAAGACGGCCTGAAATACAAAGAAGTGGCTTCTTTACTGGATATTTCTCCCCGCACCGTCGAGACCCAGCTGGCTATCGCCCTGAAGCGCATCGGTCAATCCCTGCTGCCCTATCTCCAGGAAGACATCTCCGTTCGCGAAAGCCGCTAGGCGAGGCCGCAGATGAACCTTCCTGCTGCCTCCCATGTCTGTCGATTCCCGCCGACACCGGCTTTTCTCCAAGCCGGACCCCCACCCGGGCAAAATAATTGTAAAGACGACAAGAAAAATTGCTTTCCTTTTACGTAATCTCTCTTTTTTTTACGTCTTAATATATAAGGGATACCTTATGCCATGATCGATGAGCGTTTTTGGTACCTGCTTGCCGGCAGGATATCGGGTGAAATAACCCAGGAAGAAGAACAGCAGTTAACACGTTTGCTGGCGGAGCATCCGGATTATCATATGGTCTGGGAAGCGGTGGACAGCCTGCGTTCGGATGCATCCGTGACCGCGGGCCCGCAGACGGAGGCGAAGTTCCTGGCTGAGGGTTGGGCGCTGATGCGGCAGCAGCTGGAAAAGCAGCCGCCTTTCCCCGCGGCAGCGGCCCAGGCGCCCGACGGGGACCCCTGGGCCGCTGCCAACACCTACCTATACCGGGCAGAACGCCGCCAGCGCTGGATAAGGGCTGCCGCCGTGGGGCTGATCCTGGTGACCGGTGCGCTGATGCTGTGGTGGAATCCATGGGGAAAAAGAAGCGGCCCGCTCTTGCTCAAAAGCCACCTGTATACGACCAATGGATCCACCTCCACCGTGGAATTACCCGACGGAAGCGTCGTGCATCTCAACGGCGGCAGCCGCTTAAGCTATGCCGATGGCTTCGGTCGCGGCAGCCGCGAGGTGTATCTGAAGGGCGAAGCGTTCTTTGAAGTGGCCAGTGATCCTGAACATCCTTTCCGGGTACTGACCCACAATATGGTGGTCCGGGTCCTGGGGACCACCTTTAATGTCCGGGCGTACCGGGAGGAGAAAAAGACGGTGACCACCCTGATCAGCGGACAGATAGAAGTGGAGCTCAATAGCCGTCCCGGCAAACAGATCCTGCTGCATCCCCATGAAAAACTGACTGTGGAGGATGAACCGCTGCCCAGGATAGACCGTGCGCCCACGGCGACCTATGAAATTGCTTCTGTGGCGCCGGATACCGTCGTGGGGAAGCCTCAGGAGATTGCCTGGATGGATCACAAGCTGGTCTTTCAGCGGGAATCCTTTCAGGAGGTGGCCTACCGCATGGAGCATTGGTTTGGGGTGCATATCGTATTTAAGGATGCCACCCTCCGGAAAGAGGTGCTGACCGGAGCTTTTGGGAGACAGACACTGGAACAGGCCTTATCGGCCCTGCAGCTGACGACCGCGTTCCGGTTTGAGATCAAAGAGGACACCGTCTACCTTTTCCGATAATTGATGACTATTCACGACATGTAAATTAAACATCCCATGAAAAAGAACGCCGTTTTCCCGCCACCCCCCACCTGACACAGCCTTCTACAAAAACAAAAGGAGGTGCGCGAACACCTCCTACTGGTTGGTCCATATTGCGGAAGGCAAATCCACATAG
Source organism: uncultured Chitinophagaceae bacterium (assembly GCA_966252445.1). Taxonomy (GTDB): domain Bacteria; phylum Bacteroidota; class Bacteroidia; order Chitinophagales; family Chitinophagaceae; genus CBINPH01. Next base: position 2,310 of record CBINPH010000142.1, read on the forward strand.
CACTGGGGTAGCCCTCCTATGGTTTTACCATTCAAAACAAAAGTATGAAAAAAACTTCCATATGTATACATTCTTGGGGAGCTAGGACATGTGGGTTTATTAAAATGGTGATTGTCATGAAACTAAGTGTGGCAATGGTCTTGTTGACCTGTCTCCAGGTGTCTGCCAAAACGGTGTTTTCCCAGGACCGGTTCACCTTCAAGGTCTCCGATGTCCGGCTGGAGAAACTGCTGGGCATCATCGAACGCCGTTCTGATTATACATTCATGTACAATTACGCCTATGTGAAAGATCTGCCGCGGATGAGTATCCGGGCGAAGAATGCGACGGTAGAGAGCATTTTGAAGGAAGCCCTGGGCCCGTCCATGCGGTACAAGGTACTGGCCAACCACCTGATCGTCATCCTGCCCGCAGGAACGACTATGGAGGACGTCAGGGCCTCGGGGTCGGTACGGGACAAGGACGGGCGGACGCTGGTAGGGGTAACCGTGCAGGTCAAGGGAACGACGATTGGGACCGTGACCGACGCCAACGGCCATTTCGAGCTCGACGTACCCGACAGCGCTGTCCTGGTGTTCAGTTATGTGGGCTTTGACACCCGTGAAGTGACCGTTCGGGGCAGCCAGCCCATCGAAGTGGTCATGACCACTTCCGCCAGCGGGCTCAATGAGGTCGTCGTGGTCGGTTATGGCACCCAGAAAAAAGTGACCGTCACTGGATCCGTGGCCTCTGTACAGGGTGATGAACTGCAAAAATCCCCTACGGTGAACCTGTCGAACTCCCTGGCCGGGCGCCTGCCGGGCGTGACGGCCATACAGTCCAGCGGGGAACCGGGTTACGATGGCTCGACGATCCGCATCAGAGGCTCCAATACCCTCGGTAACAGTGCCGCGCTGATCGTCATTGACGGCGTGCCCGACCGGGCCGGGGGATTGGACCGGCTCAACCCGGCGGATATCGAGAGCGTGTCTATCCTGAAGGACGCCTCGGCCGCCATCTATGGCGCCCGGGCTGCCAACGGCGTCATCCTCATCACCACCAAACATGGGAAAACCGGGAAACCGCAGCTGTCCTATAATTTCAATCAGGGCTGGTCCCAGCCGACGCGCATACCTAAAATGGCGGATGCGCCTGAGTATGCCGAAATGAACAACGCCCTGAAGATGTACAGTGATGTGCCTTCCGATCAGTGGGCGGAGGCCTGGAAGGCGTTCCAGGAGAATGGATTCTATACCCGGACGGACAACAACAGCACCGTCAATGCGCCTTACCAGCCGGAGGATATCCAGTTGTACCGGGACGGAACAGACCCCTGGGGGCATCCCAATACCGACTGGTTCGGTACGGCCTTCAAGACATGGTCGCCCCAGGTTCGCCACAATCTCCAGTTGAGCGGGGGGACGGAAGCCGTCCAGTATCTGGCTTCGCTGGGCTATGAAAACCAGGATGCCTACTATAAAAACTCTGCGACAGGTTACAAGCAATACGACATGCGCGTCAACCTGGACGCCAAGATCAACGATTATATCCATGCCAGTCTCGGGCTGACAGCGCGGGAGGAATACCGGTTCTTCCCTACCGAGAGCGCCGGCGATATCTTCAGAATGCTGATGCGGGGCAAGCCCACCGACCCTGAAGTCTGGCCCAACGGACTGCCCGGCCCAGATATTGAATACGGGCAGAATCCCATTGTCATCACCACCAATGCCACGGGCTATGACCGCGACAAGCGGGATTATTTCCAGACCAATGGTAAGATTGAATTCAAAGTGCCGGGGGTGGAAGGCCTCTCCCTGACGGGTACGGCATCCCTGGACAAAGAGATCCGGCGGGTGAAGACCTGGGAGACGCCCTGGTATCTCTATTTCTGGGACCACGCGACCTATGAGGACGACGGCAAGACACCCTTGCTGACCAAGAGCCTCCGTTCCACCTTCAGCGATCCGCGCCTGAGCCAAAGCGACGAAAACTCCCTCAACATCCTCCTGTCGGGATTCGTGAACTACGACCGGACCTTCGGGGACCACACCCTGAATCTCATGGCCGCAGTCACCCGCGAAACCGACAAGGGGGACAACTTCTCCGCCTTCCGCCGTTATTTCATTTCCACGGCCATTGACCAGATGTTTGTCGGTGGTAACGAAGAAAAGGATAATGGGGGCAGCGCCTATGAGAAAGCCCGGCTGAGTTATTTTGGCCGCATGGCCTACAACTACAGGCAGAAATATTTGCTGGAGTTCCTCTGGCGGTATGACGGCTCTTATATTTTCGCCCAGGAAGGCCGATATGGGTTTTTCCCCGGCATCCTCGCGGGATGGAATGTATCCGAAGAGGATTTCTGGAAGGACAATGTCAAGGTCGTCAATTTCCTCAAGCTCCGGGCCTCCTACGGGCAGATGGGCAATGACGACGTGGATGCCTTTCAGTACCTGTCTACCTATGGCTTCAGCTCGTATATCATCGGCGACCAGGTCGCCCAAACCCTTTATGAGGCCAGGGTGCCCAATCCCAACATCACCTGGGAAGTGGCCAACAACGCCGATGTAGGCCTGGAAGGACAGCTGTTCGCCGGCAAGATCAATTTCGAGTTCGATTATTTCTACAACAAGCGCAAGCATATTCTCATTCCCCCGGTGGGCTCTACGCCCGCCAGCGCCGGGATATCCCTGCCCCAGGTTAATCTGGGCCGGGTGGACAACAGAGGATATGAGTTCAAGGTGGGCTACAATGGCCATGCCGGCGACTTTGTATTTACCCTCGGGATCAACGGAGGCTATGCCAAGAACAAGGTGTTCTATTTCAACGAAGCGCCCGGTGCCCCCGACTGGCAAAAAGCCACCGGCCATTCCTTTGGCACCAACGGGTACAATTTCCTGGCCTACCAGTTCGACGGGGTGTTCAGGGACCAGGATGAGATCGATAAGAATACCATCGATTACAGCGCCCTCGTCAATGTGCTGCGGCCCGGGGACATGAAATTCAAGGACGTCAATCATGATCAGAAGATCAACGGGGACGACCAGGTCCGGCTGGACAAGAACCGGGACCCGACCTTTACCGGAGGGTTTACCGCCACCATGCAATACAAGAATTTCGACTGTTCCATCCTCTTCCAGGGAGCCACGGGCGGATTGCTCTATATCGGCACCGAATCGGGCGATATTGGCAATTTCCTGCAGTACAGCTACGACCACCAGTGGACCATCGAGCATCCCAGCACCACCGATCCCCGCATCACCAACCGCAGGGACACCTACTATAGCGGGGGCGCTGCCGGAAACAACACCTATTGGCTGAGGAGCAGCGATTATCTGCGACTCAAGAATTTCGAGATCGGATATACCCTGCCATCGACCATCGGCAGCCGGGCTTCCATCAGCAATCTCCGGATTTATGCCAGCGGGCTCAACCTGATCACCTGGGACAAGATGAAGGTCTGGGATCCGGAATCCACCAGCTCGGACGGCCACTACTATCCCCAGGCCAGGATTCTGAACATCGGGGCATCTGTGAAATTCTAAACGCACGCAAACATGGAAAATATAAAACATCATCTATCGTTGCTCATACTGGCTTGCGGCGTCTTTATCACGGCCTGCAACGACAGTTTCCTGAACACCAAGCCGCTGGACCAGGCTTCTTCCTCGGATGTCTGGCGTGACGGGGCGTTGACAGAGGCTTTCGTCACCGAACTCTACAACGGGTTAGGCAACGGCGGCTTCGATGAGCAGATGCTGGCCTCCTTGTCGGACGAGGCCGTCTTTACGCACCCCGGGCGGGGCATCAACACGATCAACGAAGGCACCCTCAATCCCTCCAACCTGGGATGGGTCAGCGGGACCTATGAATGGGGAGCCATGTACAGCCGCATCCGCGCCTGCAACCTGGCCCTGGAGAATATACCCACGGCGGAATTTGAAGATACGGCCCTCAAGTCACGGCTGGAAGGGGAGGCGCATTTCATGCGCGCCTATTTCTATCAACAGTTGCTCCGCTATTATGGCGCTGTACCGATCATCGGGCATACATACGGGCTCGACGAGGATTACACCATCGCCAGGAACACCTATGAGGAGTGCGTCAATTTCATCGTATCGGATTGTGACAGTGCCGCCATGCTGCTGGCCGGCAGGGACATGGCCAAGGGACGGGCTACCTTTGCGGCTGCGCTGGCGCTTAAATCGCGGGTGTTGCTCTATGCGGCCAGTGATCTTCACGATATACCCACCGCTAAAGCCAAATCCAGCCTGATCTCTTCTTTCGCCAATCCGGAGCTGCTCGGGTATGTGAGCGGCGACCGGAGGAGTCGCTGGGAAGCGGCCAAGGCGGCGGCCAAGGCCGTACTGAACCTGACGGAGTACGGCTACAAATTCGGCCTGACCGCTCCCGTGACACCCGAAGAGGGACGGCTCAATTACATCTCCCTGGCCATGGGTGGAGGCAGTAAAAGTCCCGATGCCGACCCTGCGGGTGCCAGCGATCTGCTTTTTGCCCGGTATTTTAATTCCGGCAAGAATGAAGGCGGGCAGCAGCAGGGCTTGTACAACGGCCCCAACGGGTACCACAACTGGGCCGGGAACGAGCCGATTGGCGAGTTGGTCGATGATTATGAAATGAGCGACGGGACGCGCTTCAGCTGGAGCGACGCCGCGAAGGCGGCGCACCCGTATGTGAACAGGGACCCGCGCTTTTATGCCAGCATTCTGTACGACGGTGCCGATTGGAAACCCAGGGAAAAGGTTTCCGGCAATGTGGATCCGGCCAACCAGATACAGACCGGTTCTTATGAAATTGCGCCGGGGCAGATGATCCCTGGTCTGGATACCCGCCAAAGTTCTATTGAGAACTGGAACGGAAGCTGGTCAGGATATTACATCAGGAAGTTTATCGATCCAGACCCGAACCTGGTGGATAATTCCGACCGGCAGAACATACCCTGGCCCGTCCTGCGCTATACCGAGGCGGTCTTCAACTATGCGGAGGCCTGCATCGAGCTGGGAGAGGACGAGGAAGCCCGCAACTGGTTGAACCAGATCCGCTTCCGGGCCGGTATGCCGGCCATCACGGCTTCGGGGGACGCCCTCATGCAGGAGTACCGGAACGAACGGCGCATTGAAATGGCCTACGAGGAGCAGCGCTACCACGATGCCCGGCGCTGGATGATCACCCCCCAGACTTTCAGCAGGGATATAGAGTTCATCAAGATCACGGGAAAGCTGAAGTCCGGGGCTACGGCGCCCTCGCCGTACCGGCATGACGAATCCAAGTATACCTATACGTACACGCCGGTGGTCGACAAAACGCTGGAAGACCGTCAGTGGCTGGATAAAATGTATTTCCGGCCCATCAGCAGGGACGAAATGAACAAGAATGACAAGCTCATCCAAAATCCCGGCTATGAAGAATGATTTCCGGGCGACCCCCGGTCATTAAAAAATTGTTTGAAAACCCTTAAATCTGTGCCGGAATCCTCCGGCACAGATTTTTTTCCCTGCATGCAAGCGGCCGGTCTTGTGGACCGGCCGCCGTATTATGGACAATTGTAGGTTGATTAGTCGAAATACCTCGTCTTCCCCGGTATAGCCACGGGATAGCGGCCTTCGGCATCCGGTACGACGGCCGGCATGGCATTGAAATCGAACTTTTCCGGCA
>CBINPH010000143.1:0-7946 GCA_966252445.1 uncultured Chitinophagaceae bacterium
AGCGTCCAGGAGTTTGATGCCGGCCCGTCCGCGAACTTCGTTCACGGCATCCCTGGCGTCAGATACCTTGCCCAGCTCAATGGCGGCCTCCGCATAGTTCAGCAGCACTTCGGCATACCGCATGTCTATCCATGGCTGATCCGATCCGCCGTAGGTGGCCCTGGACCTGTCCAGGTCAGCGTTCAGGTATTTGCGGATGTAAAACCCTGTCTGTGTTTTCTCGTTGCCGCCCAGCCCGCTCAGGCCGACGATGTGCAGGGTGCCGTTTTCATTGTCGGGTTTATGGGTGTTCACGTTGTACATGGCGCTGTAATCGCCCGCTTCCCATTTGACGCCCTGGTCGTATATGCCTGCCTGAACATCGATGACCGAGCCCTGCCAGGTGCTGAAGGGCACAATGACGGTCGCCAGGCAGCGGGGATCCTTGCCCTGGAACAGGTCGGTGGGGTTCTTGTAAAAGATCGGCTGTCCGGATCCATCGGTGAGTTTAAGGGTACCGGGTGTGCCGTCGATATATTCAAATTGTTCTACGGCTTCCAGCGTGGGGCACAGCCGGGAGCTGTACCCGTCCGGACCCCGGACGCCGAAGGGAAGATACCAGCAGTCGTATCCGTGCACCTTGGCGGGGTAGGAAAAGTAGCGCGCCAGGATGACCTCGGGGTTGTCCTTGTCGAGAAAGAGGCTCGAGAAATTGGCGGTTTTATCGGGGTTCTTTTCGTAGAGCGAATACTGGTGCGCATCCATGACGGCTTTGGCAGCATCATAGGCGGCCTGCCAGTAGGCGTCGGCTTGCGCGGCGGGGATGCCGAGCACCCCATTGAGGAGGACCTCCCCGTATTTGGCTGAGGACGCCGCATACAGCATCGCCCGTGATTTCAAAGCTAAGGCCGCATATTTTGTCGCCCGGCCCTGGCTGTTGGTCGGGCCGAGCAGCATCGCCGCGCTGTCCAGGTCACTGGCGATGAAATCATAGACATCCTTTTCGTTGTCGCGTTTTACCTGCAGCTCTTCGAGGTTGCTGCCGTCGAAATTCTGCACCGACTTGATGATGGGGACGCCTCCGTAACGCTTCACCATGGCGAAATAATAATAAGCCCGCAGGAAGTAGGCTTCGCCCATCAACATCTTTTTGGTGAGATCGCTGACCACAGAGCCGGGCAGCTTGGCCATCAGGTCATTGACGTTTCGCACATTGCTGTAGCCCCACCAGGGCAGCCAGGTGCCGTCCCCGATCCCGTTTCTCTCGTCTCCGAAACAGGTGATGGCCTCGTCGGTGTTGTTTGACAGGGCAGTGCTCACGCGATAGAAGTTGAAGTCTTCCATGGGCAGGGCCCCGTAGAGGCTGGCCATGTAGGCCGTGATCGCGGACTCGCTCTGGAATACTTTGTCGGCCGTCAGGATGTTCAGCGGCGGTATATCGAGTCGTTTGTCATTGCAGGAGGTGCCCAGGCCCAGCGACCATATCGCGACGATAATAAGACAGGTGGTTGTATGTTTCATGGTTATATGCGGTTTAGAGGGTGATGTTGACGCCTACATTGTAGTTCCGGGTGATCGGATACAGGTAATTGTAGGTGTTGGGGTCGTGCTCCGGGTCTATGTATTTCAACTTGGTCATGGTGAACAGGTTGAAGCCGCTGACATATACGCGGAGATGCTGGATGCCTGTCTTGTGCAACAGCTGCGGCGAAAAGGTGTAGCCCAGCTCCAGGCTTTTCAGCCTGACATAAGATGCCGAAGGGCGCCAGAACAGGGAATTCCAACCGTCGGAAGGTGCATAGTTCGTCGCTGGGTATCTGCCCGGGACCCAGGGACTGTTGGCGTCGAAAATGTCCTCATGATGCCAGCGGTCCATGAACTGGGTCAGGGAATTGCGCCCCCAGGGCAGGGGAGCCCTCAATTGTTCGATGTATTCATAATTGTAGTTGGCGGCGCCCTGGAACAGCACGTTGAAATCGAAGTCGTGATAGGACATGCTGGCGTTCAGGCCGAAGTTGATGTCCGGAATAAAGGACCTGCCTACGGGGACCACGTCCAGGTCGCTGATGATGCCGTCCTTGTTGACATCCCTGTATTTGAGATCGCCGGGCCTCAGCGTGGTGTTGCCCTTGCCGTCCTGGATGGGGGACGCATAGATCTCGTCATAGGACTGGAACTGGCCGATGTAATCATATCCCCAGTTGATGTTGTCCCAGCGGTTCAGGGGATTGTTCCTCCAGTTCAGGTAGCTGTTGCCGTCAGGGGTTCTTTCCATATAGGTCAGCTGCCCGCGCGTATAGGTGGTGTTGGCCGAGACGCTGTACTGGAATTTGCCCGTACGCTTGGCATGCCCCAGCACCAGCTCGAAGCCCCTCCGCATGTCCTTGTTGAGGTTTTCCTGGGACAGGGAGGCGCCGACAGTCCCCGGGATCGTCAGCAGCCGGGTGCCGAGCAGCCCGGAACGGTCCCGCTGGAAAAGGTCGAACTGGGCGGAGATCAGGCCGTCCTTGATGTCCACGTCGAAGCCGATGTTCTTGGTGGTCACCGTATACCAGGTGATGTTCGGGTTGGGCATGCCCCTGAAGCCCAATCCCGACACCACATTGCCGTCAAAGATGTAATTTCCGCTCGGGTAGTTGTAGCCTGTGAGGAACTGGAAGGTGGAGGCGCCGTCATCGCCCATCTGTCCCCAGGACCCGCGGATCTTCAGATTCGTCACAAAAGGCAGGGCCTTTTCGAAAAACGGCTCTTCCGATATCCGCCATCCGGCCGATGCATAGGGGAACAGCCCCCATCTTTTGCCTTTCGGGAACTTGGAGGAACCGCCGTAGTTGAACCCGAACTCGATGAGATATTTGGACAGGTAGTCGTAGTTGAACTTGCCGATGATGTTCTGGTTGTCGTTCTCGATCAGCCCGCTGGAGTTGACCTGGGAGTTCTGGGCGTTCCCCGCAAAGAACTGGTCGACGTCGATCGAGAATTCTTTCTTGGCCCACATGTTGTCGTTTTTCTCGTGGCGTTCCTCAAAGACCACCGAGGCCCGGACATGGTGCTTTTCCTGAAAGGAGCTCTCGTAGGTCAGCTGACCGGTCAGCGAGCTTCGCTGATAGGGGGTGTAGTTTTCCGACAGGTTGGAGGGGTTGTTCTGGGTGCCCTTCAGGATATAGGTGTCTGTAGCCTTGTCATAGTCGTAGGTCGAGTAGGCCTTCCGCCAGGCTTTCTGAAAATAGTCCTGGCTGTAAAAGCCGTAGATCACCTTGGCTTTCAGCCCTTCCAGGAAAGGGAATGCATAATTGAGCACAAAGCTCCCGTCGAAGGTCTTGGTCTTCGTCTTCGTATACCCGCCGATGGAGGCATTCGTCATGGCGATGGGGTTCCAAGGGTAGGTCATGTCCTGGAGGTACTGGGGGTTGTCGTTCGCATACACGGCGTAGGTCGGGATGTTCATCCAGGTGAACTTGAAGACATTCCAGGCGGCCTCACCCGGCTCGTTTTTGTTTTCCAGCATGCCGTTGATATTGATCTGGGCATCCAGGTTCTGGGTGATCTGGCCGGTGACGCTGGCGCGCACATTGTACTTTTTATAGTTGAGGTCCCCGCTTTTCCATAGGCCCATCTCGTCGAGGAGGCCCAGGGAGGTGAAGTAGCGAATGCGGTCGCTTCCCCCGGTCACACTCAGGTTGTGGTGCTGCAGGGTGGTGGCCTTGCGGGCGACCACATCGTACCAGTTGGTGCTGGGGTAGGTGCCGTCCTTGAATTTTTGGAGGTCTTCCTTGGAGTAGGTCGTGGCGCCGGGCGCTTTGCCACCGTTGATTTCGTTTTCCGTGGTCAACACGGCAAACTGATAGGCATCGCCGACCTCCGGGGTATTGGTGACCTTCTGGATCTCATAGGAACCGGAATACGTGATCTGGGGCTTGCCGTTCTGCCCTTTTTTGGTCGTCACCAGGATGACACCGTTGGCGGCTTTGATGCCGTATACCGCTGCGGAGGCGTCTTTCAGCACGGTGATGCTCTCGATGTCGTTGGGGTCAATGCGGACAAAGTCGCCCCCCGAGGCCACGATGCCGTCGATGACGATGAGGGCGGAGCCGAAACCGCGGATATCAAATGAGGTGCCGTAGGATCCAGGTTCGCCGTTGCGCTGGGTCACCCGCAGGCCGGGCAGCTTGCCCGCCAGGCCGGTCACCAGGTTGGCGGTCGGGATGGTTTTGATCTTATCCCCGGCGATGGAGGAAAGGGAGCCCGTAACGGTAGCCATTTTCTGCGTGCCGTAAGCCACAACGACCACCTGGTTGAGGGACATTTCCGAAGAGGTCATCGTGGCATTGATGACCGACTGGTCATGCACGGCGATCTTCAACGTGGTATAGCCTACATACCGGAAGACCAGGGTATCTCCGGTGCTGGCGGTGATGGCATAGCTGCCGTCCGCCCCGGTGGTCACGCCGGTGGCGGTTCCCTGGACCATGACGGTGACGCCCGCCAGAGGTGTGGGGCCTTCAGGCGAGCTCACCGTTCCGTGGATGGACCGGCCCTGCTGCGCCAGCGCAGGCAAGCTGAAGAGCAGCCACAAAAAGGGCAAATACAGTTTGGCGCAAGGCCTGGGTTGAGTCAAAATGCGATGCATAGTGGAATTGTTAAGTTACGAGACATGGGTCGCCATAAGAGGAAGCACAAATTTAAAGGCAGACGATGCCCCTTGTCCACCACTTTCCTATTCAAAACCTAACCGATTTTAATAAAAAACAGTATTTTTAAGGGGCCATTTTGCTTAATATAGTCATAATGAAGCCGTTAATCCAAAAACTGCCCCTCTCTGAAGACACCTCCTTTGTAGCCCGAACTTATCGCACCCCGAACTTCGAAGTATCCTGGCACCAGCATCTGGAATACGAGCTTATCCTTTTTAAGGAGGGCGCAGGCATGAGCTTCATCGGCAACCATGTGGGCAGTTTTAACGTAGGGGATGTGTATTTCTTGGGGTCCAACCTGCCCCATACCTTCCAGAAGCAGGAACATGACCTGATCACCAGCGCGGTGGTCGTACAGTTCCTGGGTGATTTCTGGGGACCCGGCTTCATTGCCCTTCCGGAGAGCGCAGAGATCAGCCAGCTGTATGAGCGCTCGATGCAGGGCCTCAAGATCACGGGGCATACCCGGGCCTGTCTGCAGCCCATGATCCGCGAGCTGGAGTTCCTGCATGGGTTTCCCCGCATCATCCGCCTCTGCGAATGCCTAAACCTCATTGCCCGCAGCAAGGAGTGCTTGTCCCTGTCTACGCAGGAGATCACGGCCCTGAACCCCAAAGAGCAGACCCGTATCGACCGCATATTCCAGTATACCATCGACTCGTTCAAAGGCGCTGTGTCGCTGCAGGAGGTGGCGGAGGTGGCCTGCATGAGCGTGCCCGCCTTCTGCAACTATTTCAAGCGCAGCACCAAGAAGACCTACATCGACTTCCTGAACGAGATCCGTATCGGTTATGCCTGCAAACTGCTGATCGATACCGAGCTGATCATCCTGCATGTCTGTTACGAGAGCGGATACAATACGCTCGCGAATTTCAACAGGCAGTTCCTGAAGATCAAAGGGATGACCCCTTCCCAGTACCGGAAAAAGTATCGCAACCAGGTATGAGGGTGCCGCTCATCGGCGGCTTCTGGGGTCACCGCCCCAACCAGGCCGTCGCCTGGGCCGGGACAGCCGGCAGAAAGAGACCGGTGGGCCCGCCCGTGAACCGGGGCGGGATGCCCCGCCGCCTGCTTTGCTGTCGCTCCCCGCGGGCGTGATGCGCGGCGATTCAGCGCTGGGGGCATCCCACCGCCCGGCACGGCGGGGCGCATTTCGGGACATGGCCAAAATGCAGTACCTTAGCGGTACACCATCAACTCTTATTGGCTATGGCATTGATCGAAAAAAGCGGTAACCCCGTACTCAGCGACAAGATATTTCAAAAGAGCCTGGCCCAGCCGGGCGAAGGCACGATGAGCCTGGGCGGCACCCTGAATAAGTTCCTGTTCATTTTCCTGATGGCGCTCTGCACTTCCGTATATTCCTGGTTCGCCTTTGAAAAAGGAAGCAACGTCGTCCCCCTGATCATGATCGGTGCGTTCGGCGGACTGGCCCTGGCCCTGATCATCAGCTTCCGCATGCCCTGGGCCCGGTTCCTGGCACCGGCCTACGGCCTTTGCGAAGGGCTGTTCCTCGGCGCCATCTCGGCGATGGTGAGCCGTATGTTCCAGGACAAGGCCCCCTATATCGTCATGCAGGCCGTGCTGCTCACCTTCGGCGTGGTGCTGGCCATGTGGTCCCTGTACCGCTTCCGCATCATCAAGGTGACACGCAAGCTCACCATGGTGATCGTGGGCGCCACGGCGGGCATATTCGTCTTTTACCTGCTGACCTGGATCCTGGGATTCTTTCATGTACATGTGCCTTTTATGGACCTGACCAACGGGTCTACCTTCAGCATCATCTTTTCGCTGATCGTGGTGGGCGTCGCCGCCCTCAACCTGGTGCTCGACTTCGATATGATCGACAAAGGCGTGCAATCCGGCGCGCCGAAGTACATGGAATGGTACGGGGCTTTCGCCCTCATGGTCACCATCGTCTGGCTCTACATCGAGATCCTGCGGCTGCTGGCCAAACTCAACAGCCGCCGCTGACTCTCCCCCGCTGACCGACCCCTTCCCGGTTGGGAAAACGCCCGCCATGGCGTACCTTCACCCTATGTCAGAATACCTGGGGGACAAGCGGGTTTTTTCCCTGCTGGAAGTAGCTACGAGCATACGCAGGGTGCTGGAACAGCGCTATGGGAACACCTACTGGATCAAGGCGGAGATGAACAAGCTGAACCCCTATCCCTATTCCGGGCACTGCTATCCCGAATTGGTGGAAAAGGCGGCAGGAAGGGTGACGGCCCAGATGCGGTCCATCCTCTGGCAGGAAGATTACGCCCGGATCAACGCGGCTTTTCTCACGCAGGTGGGACAGCCCCTGGGCGACGGGATGAAACTCCTGCTCTGCGCCAGAATCCAGTTCGACCCGGTCTACGGGCTGTCCCTGCGCATCGTGGACATCGACCCCAGCTTCACGCTGGGTGACCTGGAGCGGGAAAAGCAGGAGGCGCTGGCCCGGCTGAAGCGGGAAGGCTTGTACGACAGGAACCGCGGACTGACCCCTCCCCTGCTTCCCCAGCGCCTGGCCGTCATTTCGGTAGATACCTCCAAGGGATATGCCGACTTCCTCCGCGTCATCGACGACAACCCCTGGGGCTACCGATTCTTCCATATGCTTTTTCCCGCCCTGCTGCAGGGAGAGCGGGCCGTGGAGTCGATCCGCGGCCAGCTGCGGCGCATAGACCGGGTACGTCATCATTTCGATGCCGTCGCCATCGTCCGCGGCGGGGGTGGAGACATCGGCCTGTCCTGCTACAACGACTACGGCCTGGCCGCTGACATTGCGCGCTTCCCCCTGCCGGTGTTCACGGGCATAGGCCATGCTACCAACGAGACCGTAGTGGAAATGGTGGCTTTCCAGAACGCCATCACCCCGACCAAAGTCGGAGAGTTGCTGATCCAGCAGTTTCATGCCTTCGCCATGCCCCTGCAGCGGGCCGGGCAGCTGCTCCCCGACAGGGCGCGGCGCCTGACAGCGGATGAAAGCTCCCGCCTTAGGGACATGGCCCGTTTTTTCCGCTCGGTCACCCGCCACGGGCTTATCCGCCAGGAAGAAGCCCTGCGCAGGCAGCGGGCCGGGCTGGGCCGGGCCCAGCTCTTCCTCCGCGGCGCGGCAGCGCGTCAGCTGCAGCAGGTGGATATGCTCCGCAGGGGCAGCAGGGCCGCCGGATCCCGTGCCCTCCAGCTGCTGGAGGGCGCACGCGGCGAGCTGCGCAGGCACAGCGACCGGCTGGGGCAGCGCCAGGCCCTCGTCCTGGACCACCTCGCCGGCCCGGTCAAGGCCCT
>CBINPH010000144.1:0-7927 GCA_966252445.1 uncultured Chitinophagaceae bacterium
CGTCAGCAGCAGGGCAGCGAGGAAAAGTTTTTTCATGGCAATGCTTTTGGACGGGCATCGCAGCCCCTCAGGCCGTGACGGCCTGGCTGCGCATCAGGCCCTGGAAAATGAGCCGGCCGTCGGTGTTGCCCAGCGCCTCGGAGACCGCCCGTTCGGGGTGCGGCATCATGCCGAAGACGTTCTTGTCGGCATTGCAGAGGCCGGCGATGTCATGCAGCGATCCGTTGGGGTTGTATGGGCCGCCGCTGCGGCCCTGGGCGTCCGTATAGCGGAACAGCACCTGCCCGCCCTCGCGCAGGGCGTCCAGGGTGTCGGCGTCGGCATAATAGCGGCCTTCGCCATGGGCCACGGGAATTTTCAGCACCTTGCCCTCCAGTCCCCTGGTGAGGTCGGTGTCGGTATGGTCGCTGACCAAATATACGTTTTTGCAGACAAACTGCTGGTTGGCGTTGCGCAGCAGCACGCCGGGGAGCAGGCCCGCCTCGCAGAGGATCTGGAAGCCGTTGCAGATGCCCAGCACGCGGCCGCCGCGGGCGGCAAAGGATACCACGGACTGCATCATGGGGCTGAAGCGGGCGATGGCGCCGCAGCGCAGGTAGTCGCCGTAGGAGAAGCCGCCGGGCAGGATGATGCAGTCCCCGCTGTCCAGCATGCTCAGATCCCGGGATTTGTGCCAGAGAGGGACCACTTCCTGGTCCATGTCCTTTTCGAGGGCATCGATGACGTCCCTGTCGCAGTTGGAGCCGGGAAAAATGACCACACCGAATTTCATGGGCGAATGGGTTTGGGAAAGGGCAAAAGTAGGCAGAATCCCAAAAACGGGCGGGGCGGGGAAGGCCTTTTTAACAATATTTTTTACAGGATGCCCCAGCCGTGGAGAAAGACGAAGGCCAGCGAGAGCAGGTGTATGGTCAGTGCCAGCCATTCCCGGCGGATATGCCAGAAGCCTATGGCGATGAAGGCCGCCATGGGCAGGAAGGCCGGCAGCCACCCCGCCAGGGAAAAGGTGTCGCTGAAAAACGGGAAGGCCAGGGTCACACAGACCATGGCGAGCAGCACGGTCCAGCACTTGCGGGCCTGGATGAGCATCTTCATGTACAGGGGCTGCAGGCGCAGGCTGCCGAAGAGGAACCAGCCGATCACCCATACCAGCCCGCCCAGCACGGCGTAGCCGCCCCGGTGGAGCAGGACGGGGTAGCTGAACCCCGACCAGGGCATCAGCCCCAGGCTCCAGTGGTCGGTGAGGAAGAGGGCGGCACCCAGGAAATAATAGGGGCAGAGGAAGCCGAAGAGCACCAGCAGCCACTCGGCGAGGCGGAAGGGGCGGTTGACCAGCAGGGCGCCCCAGAGCAGGGCGCAGAGCAGGAAGGCCGGGAAGTAGAGCAGGGAGGCCAGCCCGGCGAGCAGGCCCGTGTTAAAGGCGTTGCCGCGGGGATGCTGGGTGGCGTAGCCCTGGAAGAGCAGGGGCAGGATGCAGAGGACCAGCAGGTTGGCGACCAGGGCCGAAGAAAAGGTGTTCCAGGCCGGAAAGAAGGAGCTGAACAACAGGAAGCAGAAGGCCGGGAAAAAAGAGCTGCCCGGCAGCAGCCGGAAGCGGTTGACGGTGCCGTTCAGCATCCAGGCCTGCAGGAACAGCAGGACGAAGGCCAGCAGGGCGAAGCCGCCGGGCCCCAGGCCCCGCTGCAGCCAGTCCAGCAGGTATGGGTACAGGTACCCGTCCCCCGGAGAGCGGTAGGCTGCCGCTCCCCCTTCCGGGGGAAGGAGGTGCAGCAGGTAAGGAGACTTGACGACCACCGCATAGGCGAGCAGGAACAGGACAGTAAAGGGATTTCCGGAACGGAACCAACGGAACACAGGGCAGGGCTTGGGTCAGAAATCGATTTTGGCGAAGCAGATGTAGTTGCGGAAGATGCAGGGCACCACCACCTGCCGCGGTCCGGTCTGTTTGCCATAGCGCGGCATCCACTCATAGCCCTTGTCCAGCCCCCGCAGCGTGGGCAGCTTGCTGAGCTTGCCGTCGGGGGTCACGCTGACCACGGTCAGCAGGTAAGACCGCCGGAAGGGCTCGTTGTATATGAACTGCAGCGAATTGCCCGTGTTGGCGGCCAGGTAGGAGAGGAAGACGGCGTTGTCGTTGTCGGTCTGCTCCTTGGGGATGAAGTTGCTCCATTCCAGCTTGCCCTCCGGGCCGTAGGACAGCATGGCGATGTCGTCGTAATGGTATTCCATGCCCCGGTTGTTGTTCCAGGAATAAGGGCTGTAGTACCAGGGCGAGAAAGGCGAGGAGTAGTAGGGAGAATAGTACGGGTAATATCCCCAGGGGCTGTACATGTAGTCCCAGCGGTTCCAGGGCTGGTAGCGGGAACTGGAATAATAGGACTCCGCCGTGAGCAGGAAGCCCCCGTCGCTGCGCACCACCAGCTGGCGGATGAAATAGTTGTTGAAGGCCCCCTTGATGCCCGAGCTTTTCTGCTGGGCGTTCATCTTCAGCTCGTCGGAGAAGGGGATGAAGCGGAGCCCGCCGAGCTCCATGGTCTTCCAGCTGAACTCCCCGGCGAAGAGGCCTTCCACGTTGCCGCGGCGCTGCTCCGTGAAGAAGGACGCCAGGAAGACGCGTCCCTGCCGGTTGTCGAGGGTGAGCTTCATCTCGTCCAGGTACTTGCCCTTCAGCTCCAGGGGATAGACCATCAGGCTGTCGGTGACGGGAGGCTTCACCACCAGCTCGGCCTGCTCCAGGTTGCCCGTGTTGCCCGCCCGCTTGACCTTGGTGAACAGGAAATAGCCGTCGTTGGACAGCTTGAAGTCGCTGAGAAAAGGCTTGCGGTCCTTCATGGGCAGCACCACGCGGCTGTTGTTCACCAGGTTCAGGTCCGGCCCCAGCAGGAAGGTATAAAAGACATTGTCGAAGTTCTTGTCCTGGTTGATCTTGTACACCATGATGCGGTTCCGGTCGTCGGAGTGCACCACCGAGTAGATCTTGGTCTTCACCTGGGCGTTGCCCACGCGGCTGGAGTCGATCATCACCGGATCGCCCTGGGCTGTCCCGTTGGCGTCCATGGTGATGCCGTAGCAGTAGACATACGCCTTGTACTGGTACTGGTAGATCAGCTGGAAATGATCCGGGTAGGCGATGAAGTCCGTGTTGATGAGCCGCTCGGGCATGAAGGTCAGGGCGGTGTTCTTCACCAGCTTCATGTCCTGGTCATAAGCCGAGATGCTGTAGGCGTCCCGGTTGTTCTTGAACGCCAGGATATGGTCGCCCACCTGCCCGATGATCTCCACTTCGGTATTCCGGTAGTCGTCGTTGCGGGAGGGCTCGGAGTAGGTGATGCGCTGCGCCAGGGCGAAGCCGGCCGGGAGGAGGAGCAGGCAGAGGAATAAGGCGGATCGTTTCATAAGGCCGTATGTTGGTACAATACCTATGCAAAATAACAAGTTCGGCCGGAAGCGGGGCTGAAAATTGCCAGCCCTGCCGGCGATGGTACTATTTAAACACCGCCGGGCCTTTTTTATTTCACCGCCGGTTGAATTTTAACATGTTTTTGCAGCTCTATTCGGCGTAGCGGATCTTGGCGAAGGACAGCAGGCTGCCCGTGACATAGGGGATGACGACCTCCCGGCTGCTGATCTGGACGCCGTAGCGCGGCGCCCAGCGGTTTTTGTTGTTGAGTCCCCGCATCAGGGGCATCTGCTCCAGCTGTCCCGGCCCGCCGTAGCGGAAGTCGGTCAGCAGGTAGATGTAGCTGACCAGGAAGCGGGAGACCCGGTGGGTGCCGTTGAACAGGAAATGCAGGGACCGCCCCGTGTTGACCAGCAGGTAGGATAAAAAAGTCCTTTCCAGGTCGGCCCCCTGCGTTTTCTCAATGGCCCGCCCGCTGAGCAGGCGCCCGGCGCTGTCCAGCTCGAAGAGGCCCATGTTGCCCGTCCGCGACACGTTGTTGACATCGCTGTAGCGTTCCTCCCCCACCAGCAGGGCGCTGCCGTTGCGGGCGACGACCAGGTCGCTGAGCTCGTAATTGTTAAACGTCTGCTGCCAGGCCGCGTTCTTGCTCTGCATGCTGTGTTTCAGGGAGTCGCTGAGCAGGCTGACGCTGCGGCCCAGGGGCTGGAGGCCGTAGTCGTACTGCTGCAGCACCAGCTGCTCGATGTTGCGGCGTTTCTCGTCGTAGGCCAGGGCGGCCAGCCAGAGGCGCTGATGCGCCTCGTCGGCCTCGAGCAGCAGCCCCGTATGCGCCAGGCGCCCGTCGAAGGTGACTGTGCGCCGTACGGCTTCCCCGCCGCCGGCCGGCAGGTGGAACAGCGTGACCGTCAGGAACTGGCTGTCCCCTTCATACTGCCGGCTGCCTTCCAGGAAGAACAGGTCGCCCCTGTTGCTGAGCACGAACTGCAGCAGCCGGTCCGGATCCCGGATATAAGGGGCCGTGACGGCAGACTGCTGCAGCAGCGCCAGGCTGCTGTCAAAGAGGAACGTGCGCAGGTGGAATTTCAGGGAGTCCTCGTCCCGGCTGATCTGGAAGACCATGAGGCGGCTGCGGTCCTCGGAACTGAGCAGGGCATAGGCCTTGTCGCCCACCACGCGGTCGGGGTGGACGGTGCGGTCTACGGATACCGGCCCCCTGACCAGCCCCCCGCCGCTGTCCAGCACGGCGGCGTCGCAGTAGAGGTCCCCCTTCTTCATGTACTGGAAGAAGACCAGCACCTTGTCCTGGTAGCGGCAGAAGTCCACGTTGCGGACGTCCCGGGGAAAAAATTCCAGGCTCACCTGCCCGGTCACCTTCATGGCCCCGTCGTAAAAGATGATGCGGTGGTCCCCGTAAGACGCTTTGTAGATCAGCAGCCGTCCGCCGCAGTCCCCGATGATCTGGAAGGTCGTGCTCCGCACGTTGTCACCCAGGGGAACGGCATAGTCGATCTCCTGGGCCTGCGCCGCCGCCGGCGCCAGCAGGCGCAGGGCTGTGAAGGCCATCAGGACGGGCATGGACAGTGGCTTCATGAGCGGTCGTTCTTTTCCGGGCGGATCAGCGCCAGTTCCCCAAGGAATGTACGAATGATTTTCCGCCCCGGAAAATCTTTTTGGCGAGAGGGGCGATGCCGTTCCACCGGCGGTTTTGTCGGGAGTATTGTTTAACTTACCTGGAGAAGGCATATCATGGAGACGGTCCTCATCACGGGCGGCACGGGACTGATCGGCTCGGCGCTGAGCCGGCGGCTGGTCCTGGACGGCTACCGGGTCATCATCCTCACCCGGCGTCCCCTGGCCGGCCTGGCCGCCCCCCGGGGCTGCCGCTACGCCCATTGGGATCCTGCACAGGGGATGGTCGACGAAGAAGCGCTGGCCGCTGCCGATCACCTCATCCACCTGGCCGGCGCCAACGTCGCCGAGCGGCGCTGGACCGAAGCGGTCAAGCGGGAAATCACCGGCAGCCGCGTAGACAGCACCCTGCTGCTTTTCGAGGCCCTGGCAGGGCTGCCGCCCCGCCCCGGCGCTTTCCTCTGCGCCTCAGCGACAGGATATTACGGCCAGTCGCCGGACTTCTCCCTCGAGGTCAGCGAAGACTCGCCCCCCGCCGCCGGTTTTCTGGGCCGCACCTGCCGGGCCTGGGAAGCCGCCGCCCTGCGCATGGCGTCGCTGGGGCGGCGGGTGGTGCTGCTGCGCACCGGCATCGTCCTGAGCAGGGAGGACGGCATGCTGCCCCGCCTGATGAAGCCCTTGCGCCTGGGTGTGCTGCCGGTGCTGGGACATGGTGGGCAATGGGTCAGCTGGATACACCTGCGCGACCTGGTGGAGGTGTATGTCATGGCCCTGCGCCATGCGGGCATGCAGGGACCCTACAACGCCGTGAGCCCTTTCCCCGTCACCCAGCGCCAGCTGTCGAAGGCGCTGGCCCGCGCCATGGCGAGGCGCCGCTACCTGCCCCTGCGGGTGCCCGGCCTGCTGCTGCGTATGCTCCTGGGGGAGATGGGGCAGGAGATCACCGGCAGCTGCCGGGCTTCCGCCGGCAAGCTGCTGAGCGCCGGCTTCTCTTTTTCCTTTCCCGCCATTGACGAGGCCCTGGCAGATCTGGTGCAACATCCGGCAGAAAGCAGCGCCGGCGGCCTTCCCTATCAATGATTTGCCTACATTTGTGGCCTGCGGGTCACCTGCGGCCCATCACCCCTAAACGGTACGACATCATGACTGAACAACTTCGCCCCGTCGCTACGGGTCTCTGCGCCTACGGCATGTCCGGGCAGGTTTTCCACGCCCCCTTCCTGCAGATCCTCCCCGGCTTCTCCCTGGACGCCGTCGTGGAGCGCCACGAAAAAAAGGCCGCGCAGCGGTACCCCGGCGTCCGCTCCTATGATCAGGTCGATGCCCTGCTGGCCGACGAGGCCCTGGAGCTGATCATTGTGAACACCCCCAACATCACGCATTACGACTACACCAAGAAAGCCTTGCTCGCCGGCAAGCACGTCATCGTGGAAAAGCCGTTCACCGCTACCCTGGAACAGGCCCGGGAGCTCGTCGACCTGGCCCGCGAAAAACAGCGGCTGCTGGTGGTTTTTCAGAACAGGCGCTGGGACAGTGACTTCCAGGCCGTCAAGGCGGTGGTCGACAAAGGCGTCCTGGGACGCCTCATTGAGGCCGAGTTCCATTACGACCGTTATACCCCCGAGCCCAGCTATAAAAAGCACAAGGAGATTCCCGGCGCCGGCGTAGGCATCATCTATGACCTGGGCCCCCATATCATCGACCAGGCCATCGTGCTCTTCGGCCGGCCTCAAAAGGTTTTTGCCCTGATACAGACCCACCGGCCGGTATCTAAGGTGGATGACTTCTTCGACGTCATGCTGCTGTATCCGCACTTCACCTGTACGCTCAAGTCCAGCCTGCTGGTGCGTCATCCCATCCCCTCCTTCGTCGTGCACGGCACCGAGGGCTCTTTCCTGAAAACGCGCTCCGACATCCAGGAGGCCGAGCTGCAGGGCGGCGCCGTCCCCGGTACCCCGGAATGGGGCGAGGAGCTGGAAGATGCCTGGGGCCTGCTGCATACGGGGCTGGGCCCCCAGGAAAAGCTGCAGTACGTGCCTTCTCCCGCCGGCGCCTACCAGGAATTTTACAAAGGGGTATACGCCGCCCTGCGGGAGGGCGCGCCTTCCCCCGTGCCCCTGGAAGATTCTCTGCTCAACATCGAGATCATCGAGGCCGCCTGGCGCAGCCAGCGTGAGGGCCAGGTCATCACCCTGGGCTGAGGGCCTGCCGCATGGCGGCGGCCTTCAGCAGGCATTCCTCCAGCTCTTTTTCCGGATCGCTGTAAATGGTGATGCCCGAGCCGGCCTGGAAGGAGAGGTATCCCGTGCCCGCATGGTACAGCAGGCTGCGGATCACCACGTTGAAATCCATGTCCCCTTCGGGGCTGAGGTAGCCTACCGCGCCGGAGAACAGGCCGCGGCGGCTGCGCTCCTCCGCCTCTATGAGCTGCAGCACCCGGTGCTTCGGCGCCCCTGTCATGGAGCCCATGGGGAAGGCGGCCTGCAGCAGCGCTTCCCTCGCCAGCCCCGGCTGCAGGCGTGCCGCCACCGTGGTGATCAGCTGGTGCACCCGGGGGAAGGAATAGAGACCGAAGAGCTCCCGCACCTCCACGCTTCCCGGCAGGGCGCAGCGGGACAAGTCGTTGCGCACCAGGTCCACCACCATGACGTTTTCACTCCTTTCCTTGGGGCTGGAGCGCAGTTCCTCCTTCAGGCGTTCGTCTTCTTCATGGTCTTTGCCCCGGCGTATGGTGCCTTTGATGGGCTGGCTGATCACTTCCTCTCCCGCCGTGCGGAGGAAGCGCTCCGGGCTGCCGCAAAACAGGTCGCTGTCCCTGACGCGGTAGCAGGCCGCGAAGGGGGCGGGCGACAACTCGTTCAGGCGGGCGTACAAAGCTAAGGGATCCAGACCCTG